>QHVD01000206.1 GCA_003222235.1 Gemmatimonadota bacterium
GAACGAGGTGATCGAGAATAGGCAGCGCGACTTCGGCCTTTGACTGGTCGAGCAAGGCTTTGGCCAGTAGCAGGTGTGCCCGTAACTGGGACGAAGTGGCCATTGGTTGGCGCGAGATCGCAGAGAGGACGCTCTCGGCTTCGTATGGCGCGCCGACTTTCAGGGCCGCCTCGGCCCCAGCGATAGCGTGAGCAGTGGCTGCGAGGGCGTCGTCGGCGCGCAAGAAGTGCCAGGCGATCTCGAGGCTCAGGGACGGGCCGTCTTCGGCCCGCCGCGTGGCGAGCTGCTCCGCTATCTTGCGATGCAGATGCTGCCGCGCCGGCGCCGCGATGGCATAGTACGCCTGCACTCGGATCAGCTCGTTGCGGAACTCCAGGCCCCAGCGGATCTCCCGCAGGAACCCCTCCTCCAACAAGCGCGACAGCGCCTCCCCCGCCGCTGGGGGCGAGAGGCCGACCACCTCGTAGAGCGGCAAGTCGGCCAGTCTCCGCCCCAGCACCGCCGCGAGGTCGAGCGCCGCCCGAGCCGCCCGCTCGAGTCGAGGCACCTGTCGCTCGAACACCGCGGCGATCGCCCGCGGGATCCCCACGCGCGCCGCCGGCTGGGTGTTCACGGCCTCGAGATCGCTCAGCAACGAACGCGCCCCGTGCGCAACCCACTCTTTCGTGAGCAGCTCGAGCGCCAGCGGGTTGCCATTGCTCGCCTGGAGGATGCGCGCCGTGGGAACCTCGCCGCTCCGGCCCCCGCCCCCGGCGCCTGCGGCAACCGTCCGGACGAGCCGCTCGGCCGCGTCCGCACCCAGCGGCTCGAGCTCCAGCCACTGAAGTGCCCGGATCGCATGGTCGGAGACGAGCGCGCTCGCCGCCACCGTGCGCAACTCGTGCGTGCGGCCGGTGAGAATGAGCAACACCCGGCTCTGCGCCAGCTTGCGCGCCACTACGTGCATGATCGCCACGCTGGCGTTGTCCGCCGCATGCAGGTCGTCGGACACCAGCACCACCGGACTCTCCTCCGCCGCCGCCTCGAGTGCCTTGAGCACCGCGTCCGCCAGCCGCAACGGGATCACCTCGGCCGCCCACTCCAGCGGCCGCGGCACGCCCGGGAACGCCTGCAGGATCTCCGGCGCCACCCGTGCCAGCTCGCTCAGCGCCTCAGGCGCGGCGCCCCCGATCGCCCGCTGCAGCGTGAGCTGCTTGATCAGCTCCGCAAGCACGGCGAAAGGCAGCTCGCGCTCGGCCGCGTACGCCTGCGCTCGCGCCACCACCGCCCCTTCCATCTGGCACGTCGAGACAAACGCGTTCGTGAGCGTCGTCTTGCCGACTCCCGGCTCGCCCGTGACCACCACGATCCGGGGCGTGCGGCCCCGCACCTCGAGCCAGGCGTCGTACAGCGTCGCGAACTCTGCCTCCCGTCCGATCAGCGGCTCCGCCTCGAAGCGCTTCTCCTGACGCTCGGCCACCGCCGCCGGTGCTGCCGGCCGCGGCGCCGCCCGCCGGCCTTCGCGCAGCAGTCCCGCGATGCGGGCGAGCTCCGGGCTCGGCTTGGCGCCGAGCTCTTCGGCGAGCGCCGCGGCGAAGCGGGCGTAGACCTTGAGCGCGTTGCTGCGGTCGCCCACCCAGGCCCGCGCTTCCATCAGGCCCCGCACCCCCTCCTCGGCGAGGGGATCGAGCTCGTACAACACCTGCGCGTGCCGCTCCACCGTCGCGAAATCCCCGACTCGCCGGCCAGCGTCCATCTGCTTCACGAGACAGTCGCGAATCCGGGGCTGGAGCTTCGCCCGCCACTCGTCCTTCCACTGCTCGAACGCCACCGCCCCCGGCACCTCGAAGCCGTCGAGGAAGGGCCCGCGCACGGGGACGTCGCAGCCGGCGAGATGCTGCAGGTCCACATCCACCCCGCTCGCGGCGAGCGCCACAGTGGCGCGCTGCACCAGCAGGTGCTCGCGGCCGACGGCGTCCCTGACAACAGTCAGCGCTTGCGCCAGGGAGTGGCGCGCCAGGGGGGCGGCGGCCGCAGGCCAGAGAAGCTCCATCAGGTAGTCGCGCGTGAAGCGCTTACCCGCCTCGACCGCGAGCCGGATCAAGAGGGCAAAGTGCTTGCGAGTGCGTAGCTGGAGCTGCTCCCCCGACGCGGTGACCAGCATGGGAGGCCCGAGCAGGAGCAAACGCAGCGGCGGCGCCAAGGCAGGGCCACTCACAACGTTTCGGACTGCTACTATTAGGCGCCCTCATCAACGCTGTGTCAACACACGGCCAGGAAGGAAGTTAGGAGTGCTACGAGGTGGGCGATCCGTTCCTTTGCGTAACACCGGCCTGACGATTTTGCCAGTCTAGAACCACAGAGTGGAAGGTTACGCTCGAGGAGTGCGCTACGACGGAACGAGCATGGGTTCCCGACGGGTCGGGCGCGAGGTGCGGCTGCTCATCTCGGCACCCAGCGCCCGTCCTGCAGCAGCTCCGCCACGATGTCCGGCGCCGAACGTCCCGCTGCCTCGGCCGCAAAATTGATCACCAGCCGGTGCGTGAGCACCGTGGGTGCGACCCCCCTCAGGTCGTCGTAGTCCGGCATCGGCCGGCCGTCGAGCGCCGCCCGGGCCTTCGCGCCGAGGATCAGGTACTGCGACGCCCGCGGGCCCGCTCCCCAAGCCACGTATTCCTTTATGAAGGGCGGCGCCTCGACGTCCGGGGGCCGCGTCATCCGCACCAGGGTCACCGCCGCCCGCACCAGCGTCTTGGTCACCGGAATCCGGCGCACCAAATGCTGCAGCGCGAGCACGTCGTCCGCCGTGAGCACGGGACTGATCGTCGCCGACAGATCGCCGGTCGTCGCCTCGACGATCGCCTCTTCCTCGTCCTTCGACGGATATTGCACCCGCAGCTCGAACATGAAGCGGTCGAGCTGCGCTTCCGGGAGGGGATACGTCCCTTCCTGCTCGATTGGGTTCTGGGTTGCGAGCACGAAGAAGGGCGATGGCAGGGAGTGCGTCTGGCCCGCCGCCGTGACCTGGTGCTCCTGCATCGCCTGCAACAGCGCCGCCTGGGTCTTTGGCGGCGTGCGGTTCACCTCGTCGGCGAGCACGATGTTCGCGAACACAGGCCCTTTCACGAACCGGAAGGCGCGTTTCCCGCTGCCCTGCTCCTCCTCGATGATCTCCGTGCCGGTGATGTCCGACGGCATGAGATCGGGAGTGAACTGGATGCGCGAGAACTTGAGGTCGAGCGCCTGGGCCACCGTCTGGACCATGAGGGTCTTCGCGAGCCCGGGCACGCCGAGCAGGAGGGCGTGGCCGCCCGAGAAGACGGCCGTGAGGATGCCGTCGAGCACCTCTTGCTGGCCGATGATGCGGCGGCCGACCTGAGCGAGCAGGTCGGCGCGCGCGGAGGAGAGCCGCTCGAGGAGCTCAACGTCGCCCTGGGGCGGGCGTGAGGGACGCGGCACCGGGGACGGGTTTGGTGTCATTGGCCCCAAGGTTACAAAATCGCCCTCTCAGGCGCCACGTTTGAGTAGACAGCCGGCCGTGCTCGGTGCGATTTGGGACTGCGAGGCGATCGGAAGGAGGGTGCGGCGAATTCAGCGGCCCGGCCGCCGGCAGATCGGGCACGGGCCCATGCGCGGCTCCTGCCCGTAGAACAGCAGCACGGGGCCAAGCTGAGCCGTCGTGTCCGCCGTAGTGTCCTGCACGGTCACGCTGAGCGCCATCGTCTTGCCTGAGACCGAGCCTTGAAATCGCGCGGGGAGCGTGGGACCAACGTAGACGGGATACGCGCGGAGGACGTAGTCCCCCGGCACGTCGAAGCGGCCGGCGGCGTCGAGCACGATCGCCTGGTGCACGTTTCCGAACGTGCAACGGATGTGCACGTGGGCGCTCGAGTCGTCGGCGATGAGGCCGGCGTTATCCCCGCCCCACGTTCCCTTGATCGTCCCGCCGGCCGGTCGGGACCCGACGAGCTCGCAGTCGCGGACCAGCATGAGGGCGATCCCTGCGAGGATGGCCTTGTTCATGAGTCTTTCACAAGTCTTTCACAAAACTACCTCGGCAAGAGAGCCGCCCGTCACAATTGGCCCACGGATCTGCGGTGGTCGAAGCTCATACCACCAAGTCCCACATAGGGTTGCAGTTCTGCGAGTTTGCTTGCGAATTTTTTCACAAGCGCCTAGCTTTGCGCCGTGCCGGGATCGCTCCGCTACGCCGGGCTCGGAATCCAGCTGGCCGCAACGATCCTTGTCGGCGTCCTGGCGGGTCAGTGGATGGACCGCAAGGCTGGAACCGACGGCGTGTTCACGATCCTCGGAGCGTTGCTCGGGTTCGGTGGGACGCTGTATTCCCTGATTCGGGAACTCTCGAAGGACGATAAGGACGGGCGGTGACGGCGGGCCGCCGCTATCTGGTCGGCGTCGTCGCGCTTGCCGCGGCGGCTCTGCTCCTTAGCTTGGTCCTGCCGCCGGGCGCCCGGCTAGGGGTGTGGCTCGGGCTGGGCATGGCGCTCGCCGTGCAGGGGCCGCTCGGCTGGTTCCTGGTGGGCGCGATCGGAACCGAGCGCTTCCTGCTGGTGTGGGCGGTCGGTATCGCCGCACGCCTCGCGGTCGTGGCGGCGAGCGCGCTGCTGGTGGTCCCGAAGCTGGGACTCCCCCTCGCGCAGACGCTCTTCGCCCTCGTGGGCGTGTTGATGTCCTTCGTCGTAGTCGAGGCGATCGTCTGCGCCGGGGCGTCAAGGAGTTGAGGTGCGATGAGCCGGTTCCTTCAGAGATGGGGCATGGTCGCGGTGCTGCTGACGCTCGCCGGGCGGGCTGCGGCGGCGCAGGCGCGCGCTCCTGCTTCCTCGTCGAAGGAGATCGACATCATGGCCCATTTGGGCAACTCGCACACGATCGAGCTGCCGTCGTGGAACGTCCCCTACTACAAGGAGATCGAGCTACCGCGGTTGGCGCCGATCCGCGTCGATGGTCTCACCATCGATCTCTCGCCGACCAGGCACGCTGTCTTTCTCGCGCTCGCGGCGGTGCTCGTCGGGCTGGTCTTCCTGTACACCTCGCGTGTCGTGGCGCGGGCGGAGGCCGCCGGGCGTCCGCCGCGCGGCTTTGCGGCCGCTATGGAGGCGATGGTGCTCTACATCCGGCAGGAGGTCATCCTGCCGAACGTCGGGCCTCACGGGGAAGGGTACGTCAACTACCTTCTGACGGTCTTCTTTTTCATCCTAACGTGCAATCTCCTCGGCCTGCTGCCGTGGAGCGCGACGCCCACCTCGAACATCGCCGTCACGGGGGCGATGGCCGCCCTGTCCCTGGTCGTGATCGAGATCTCGGGGATGCAGGC
>QHVD01000207.1:0-5561 GCA_003222235.1 Gemmatimonadota bacterium
GAAGTACGACAGCCCGAGCGGCCCGAGCAGCAGTCCCAGGATGCCGAAGTACGGCACTCCCGCGAGTGCGCCGAGCAATGTCACGAGCGGGTGGATGTTGGCCCAGCGACGGAACACCATCGGCCGGATGACGTAGTCCACGTTGCCGACGACCACGGCGCCCCAGAGCGCGAGCAGTGCGGCGGCCAGCGGCCGGTGGCTCAGCAGCAGCGCGAGCGCGCCCGGCCCCCACACGAGCCCGCTCCCCACGACCGGCAGAATCGCGAACACGGTCGTCACGACACCCCAGAATGCGGCGTTCGAGATGTCCGCCACCCCAAAGCCGATGCCGACGAGGGTGCCCTGGATCGCTGCGGTCAGGCCCGTGCCGATGAGCGTCGAGGTGGTGACGTCCCGGAAGCGCCGGCGCAGCTGCTCGGTGTTCTTCGCGGAGAACGGGATGTAGGGGCGTACGGCGTCCCACGTCTGCCCCGGCCGGAGCAGGAGGTAGAAGAGGCCGAACAGCGAGATCGTGAGGTTGAGCGCGAGCCGCGTGGCGGTGCCGATGAGCCCGAACGCAGAGGAGCCGATCCACGAGACGAGCTTGGCGCCGAGGTCCGCGAGTCGGGGGCCGAGGTCGACGCCGCCCGGTTGCAGCTCTTCGAGGCGCTTGAGGAGGGGGCTCCGGACCACGCTCCCGGCGATCCCCTGGGCTTCGTTCACGATCAGACCGGCGAAGGAGACGCCCGGCACCACGATCAGGAACAGCGCCAGCGCCACGACGAGTCCCGCGGCGAGCTTCCCCCTCACGCGCCTCGTGAGCCAGTCGTGCACCGGCGAGAGGATCGCGTAGAGGACCGCGATCCCGATGATCCCGGTCGCGTACGGGGCGAGCGCGACGACGAGCGCCGCGCCCAACAGCAAAATGAGCAGAGCCGCGCGCTGGTGGTTGGTGTCGAGGAACGGCAATCGCGGCTGCCGGTTAAGGGGCCGGGTGCCCGACCACCCACTTCACCAGCCGGCCGGACTCGAGGGGCGTCTGTGGCTCGACCTGGTTGATCAGGGCGAGCGTTGCGACCGGGACAGGCGAGGGCCGCTCGTGCGCGAGCGCTTCGATCGTGGCGCGCCGCTCGAGTTTCACGATCGCCACGCGGAGGGGCTGCACGTTGAGCGCGGCGGAATCGGTGAGCGGCGCGAAGCTCCGGAGCGCCCAATCGGCCGCGGCCCGGTAGGTCGGCCAGCCCGCCTCGGCGGCGTAGCCCACCAGGCGGAACACCGCGCCGCCGTGCTCGACGAACAGCGCCGTGCCGGTGAGGGTCCCGCCTTCGGTCGTCGCGACGAACGGCGCGCCCACGGCGGGAAGCCCGTTGACTCTCGTCCGCGCCGGATAGTCGGCCGTGACCCCCCGCTGCGAGAAGAACGCACGCGCCGCGGCGTCGGCGCTCGTCTCCTTCGCGAGCTCCAGCTCGACCGCCGCATCCTTCTGCGGACTGACGGCGACCACCGCCTGCTTCCCGTTGCTCGTCGCCCACCCGTCGGGGAACGTCAACCGGAAGCGCAGGTCGGGATGAATGAACTCGCGCCCCTTGAAATAGCCGTCGCGGGGGTTGTCGCCGAAAACGAGGCCGTCGAGCCGCCGCACGTACGAGTCCTGGTTCACGACGGTCCCGCCGAAGCTCTGGGGCAGGGCGGCGATCTCCTGCTCGATCCGCTCCCGGCGATGCTCGGGGTTCGGGTGGGTCGCGAGCCATTCGGGAATCCGGCCCCCACTCTGCGCCGCGCTCACGCGGTCGAGCATCCGGAACACGTTGGGCATCTCGCGAGGATCGTAATTCCCGCGCCGCATGTAGCGGAGGCCCAGGTGGTCCGCCTGGCTCTCGTCGTCGCGGGAGTACTTGAGGAACAGCACGTTCAGCGCGCTGCTCGCGAGCCCCGCGTAGCGCTCGAGCTGCGGGCTCGCGATGGAGCCGACGACGAGGCCCACCTGCGCGAGCTGCTGCTTCGTGATCCGGCTGGCGGTGTGGCGGGCGGTGACGTGGCCGATTTCGTGCCCCACGACGCCGGCCAGCTCCGCCTCCGAGTTGAGATGGGCGAGAATCCCGCGCGTCACGTAGATGAAGCCGCCGGGCAGGGCGAACGCGTTCACCACGGGATCGTCGACGACGTGGAACGACCAGGGGAGGCCCGGTCGCTCCGACGTGGCGGCGAGCCGGGACCCGAACTGCTGTACGTAGCGCTGCAGGGCCGAATCCGGATAGAGGCCGATGGAGGCCGTGACCTCCCGGTCGTACTCCCGCCCCATCTGGATCTCCTGGGACTCGCTGACCAGCGACAACTGCTTCGCCCCGGTGGCGGGGTTCGTGGCGCACGCGGCGGTGCACGCTGCAAGGAGACCGGCCGTGACGCGCAGGGCGCGGGGGCGGGGGCGGGGACGGGAAGCGAGCATGGGCGCGTTGCTATCAATCGATGACGGTTCGGTAAGATACACTGACGGGGCTGGTTGCAAGCCGAAAGCCGCACGACGCGATGCTGCGCGGTCAGCGTTGAAGGACGGCGGCGCACCAGCGTCCTTCAGGGCGCGCTGGGGCCGAGGGCGCCCTTCAGGGCGTCCAACAATCCACGGCGGGACTCATCAGGGCCTTTTTCAGCACCGGTGCACGGTGTAACCCGCCGAAACAATCGTATGCGCCGCGGCGTTACTGGTAACGCAGGTCGTGCCGTCGTCAATGTTGCAGATGAAGGGAGACCGGTATGTTGGTAGCACTGCTGTTGCTTCATGCTCTGGGCGCGCCTGCCGCGCCCGCGACCGCGCGCGAGGTCGCCGCAGAGCCCCCCGTTCGCGTGTGGTTCAATTCCAATGGCGACTATGAGCTCGGCGATCGGGCGAAGGTGTATGCCCGAGCCGCCGAAGACGGCAATCTGGTCGTGCTGCGCGCCGACGTCGGCGGGCACGTGCGGGTGCTGTTTCCCGTCGATCCCGCCGGCGATCAGCGCGTCCGCGCCGGCAAGAAGTACGAGCTGAAGGGGCGCGGAGACCGGGAAGCGTTCGTCGTGGACGACACGAGCGGCCATGGAACGGTGCTCGCCGCGCTCGCCGGGACGCCGTTTCGGTTCGACCAGTTCGAAAAGAACGGGCACTGGGACTACGGTGCGCTCGACGACCCAAGTGTACGAGCCGATCCCGAAGCCGGCCTGATGGACCTCGTCCAACGGATGCAGGCGGCCGGAGACCACTTCGATTTCGACGTCGCGGCCTACACCGTCTCGTCGCCACCCCGCTACGTCGGGTGGGGCTATCCGTACGCGTGGCGCGGCCCGTGGGACCCCTGGTACGGCGGGTACTGGTACGGGCCGCGACTAGGCGTCGGCTTGCGGTTCGGCGATCCGTTCTTCGGACCGCGGTGGCATCGCTAGAGCGAGGCTGAAGGGAGAAGTCGAAGGGGAGAGGGGCGGTGGCCCTCTCCCCTCTTTTTCGGGGGCTCAGACCATGACCTGCGTGGTGCGGCGCCCGACGGGCGCGCCGGTGCGGCTCCGCCACCACGTGCGCAGCCGCTCCAGGGCATACGCATGACCAACGTCGACCACCTCGTCGATCCGCTCGAACTCGAAGATGCCGAACTCGCTCACGGGCGGGTGCAGGTACACGTCGGCGGCGTCTCGCACCCGCCGACTTTCCCGCGCGCTCGCCACCACCGCCGAGCGGCTGAGCACCTCGAAAATCGAGGGAAAGTACCGCCTCCGCGCGAACGGGTTGAGCCGGTTGGCCACGACGCGCCACGCGGACGGGGTCACCGCGTAGGACGGGTCCGCCTGGATGTCCACTTCGGGTGACGTGTCGGACGCGATGACCGCGCCGTCCATGCCCGCGTGCAAGTGCCCCGCCGGCAGGTTGTCCAGCACGCCGCCGTCCACCAGCAGCTCGCCGTGCTCGGCCACGATGGGCGGCGCCACGCCCGGGATCGCGCTACTCGAGAGCAGGGCGGGCACCACGGGCCCGCGGCGATGCACCACCAGCTCCGCCCGGGTGAGGTTCGTGGCGCAGGAAAAACACTCGAGCCAGCAATCCTCGAGGCAGGCCCCGCCGAACATGCGGCGCAGCATCCGCTCGCCCTGACGCTCGGTCACGAGGGACATGTACGGCAGCGTGTAGGCCCGGTGCGGCTTGAACTTGAGCCAGCACTCCCGGTTGAGCGCCACCATCTCGTCGATCGAATAGCCCGCAGCATATTGGGCGGCGATGATCGCCCCCATGCTCGTCCCGCCGATCTCATCCACCGGAATCCCGGCCTCCTCCATCGCTCGGAGCACGCCAATGTGCGCGAACCCTCGCGCACCCCCGCCGCTCAGCGCGACACCGACGGCGCGACCGGTGAGCCGGCGGGCCAGCCGGGCCATGTCCTCGATCCGCCCGAGGCGGAGGTGGTGGTGTCGCGCCACGTCCCAGCCGGTGAGCCAATGCTCGGTGAGGGTCGGCGTCCGCGTGTCGTCCTCGTGCACCAGGACGAGCTCGCGGCTCGCCCATTCGCGGCTCTGACCGCCGGCCGGCGCTCCCGGGGGCAGGCGTGCGCGGTCGGCCCGGGCGACGTACAGCACCACGTCGGCATGCCGCACGGCGCGGCGCGCCCATTCCGTGTCAGGCTGGTCGGCCTCGTAGACCACGAACGCGTGAAGGCGTTCCTGCTCGTCCAGCCAGCGCGCCAGCTCCGGGTAGCGGACCTCGTCCCGCGTGCTGTGCGCGGCCCCGGGCCAGAGCCGCGCGTCGAGCGCGGACACATCGAGGCGCGCCGTGGGCCGCACGGCCGCGAGTGCGGCGGCGAGCGATCGCGCCACGCGGGACACCGGCGCGTCGGCGGTGGCCGCCAGCAGAGCCACCGTCGAAACTCCCGCAGCGGTTCCCGCGGCGCCCGCCGGCGTGGCGAGCCACCCTGCGAGCATGCGGGTCAGCGCCATCGCGACCAGGGGGTGGGCTCGGACCAGCGCCTCAAACCGCTCGCGGCTGAGCCGCAGCAGCTCGGCGTCCCGGACGGCGCGCGCGGATGCCGTGCGCGGGGCGCCCGTGAGCAGGGCCAGCTCGCCCACGCTCTCCCCCCGGCCCACCTCGCGGACGACGCGTTCCCGGCCGCGGTCCGTCCGCTCCACGCGGAGGCGCCCGCTGAGCACCACGTACAGCGCGTCGCCGGGGTCGCCCTGCCGGAACAGGACCTGGCCGCCCTCGAGGCTCTTGGGCTCCAGCTCGCCCATCACGGACGCCAAGGCGTCCGGGTCCAGCGCGCCGAAAAGCGCCGTGCTGCTCAGAACCTGCTGCGCGTAGGCCTCGTGTCCGAGCAGGTCAGGCACCCTGTGCCCCGGTGGGCTCCAGGTAGTACGCGAGACGCTTCACGTTCAGCAGGTGGCGATAGCCGACGTTGTCCGTCGTGGAGTTCTTGCCGAACGTGCCGCAACCCAATGTGAACGACGGCTCGAGGCCGCTCGTCATGCCTACCACGCCTTGCGCGCATGGAGAGTTGACGAGGATGCGACCGGCGGGCATTTCGCGACCGAAGCGCTCCGCCACGGCTTCGTCCCGCGTGTGGATCACCGCC
>QHVD01000207.1:5683-9752 GCA_003222235.1 Gemmatimonadota bacterium
CCCCGGCGAACGGCTTTCCAGGGGAAGCGTCCTCGGTGGGCACAACCAGCACTCTGATCGCGTGGGGCCGCGTGATCCCTACGTAGGCCGCGATCGCCTGCGCCGCCTGCCCGATGACCTGGGGGCGCCACTCCCCGCTCGCCGGATCCACGGCGACCTTCGCGACGTTGGCCGTCTCGTCGGGGGTGAGCACCGCGGCGCCCGAGCGCTCCAGCGCCTGCACGAGCGCGTCGCGCATCGGGCGGTCGACCACGAGGTTGTGCTCCGCCCCGCAGATGAGCCCATTGTCGAACGACTTGCTGGTGACGATGGCCCGGGCCGCCGCGTCGGGATCGGCGTCGGCGCAGACGAGGCAGGGCGTGTTCGCCGGTCCCACGCCAAGGGCCGGCGTGCCCGAGCTGTAGGCCGCGCGGACCATCCCAGCGCCCCCGGTTGCGAGGATCAGCGAAACCCCGGGATGGCTCAGATACATCGCCGTCTTCCGGCGGCTCGTGCGCTGCCGGATCCACTGCAGCAGATCGGGCGGCGCGCCGGCGCGCTCGATGGCGCCGCGGATCAGCTCACCGGTCCGGTTCCCCACGCCGAGCGCGGCCCGATGAAAGCTCAGGATGATCGCGTTCCCTCCCTTGAGCGCGATCAGCGTCTTGAAGACCGCGGTGGCTACGGGGTTGGTCATCGGGATGAGGGCGAACACCACGCCCGCGGGACTCGCGATTTCGACCACCTTCCGGTCGCCGGGCGCGCCGAGCGTCCCGCGCCCCGGACGGCCCACGAGCGAGCGATAGATGCCCATGCTCGCCACCTGATTCTTGGTCGTCTTGTCCGGCACGTTGCCGATCTTGGTCTCCTTGACCGTGTCCCGGGCCAGGTCCTCCGCCTGGGCCACCATGGTCTCGGCAACGACCTTGAGCACGCCGTCCACCTGCTCATCCGTCCAGGGCGCGAACGCCTCGAGCGCCGCCTGGGCCCGGGAGACCATCTGGTCCACTTCGGGATCCACGTCGGTCAGCGCGAATTCGGCGAGCTTATGCGTCGTGGCCCGGAGCTTCCGCGCCGCATCGCGGCCCAGCGCTCGGAAGACCTGAAGCCCGATGCGCGGGTGGTCGTTCATCAGCCGTTCGACCCCTGCCGCCGAGAGGCGGCGTGCGGCGACGTCGGTGTGACTGTACGCGCCGGCCGAGCGTGGCAGCCGATCGAGCAGGCTCAGCTCCCCCAGGATCGTTCCCTCTCCGAGGAAGCCGAGCACGCCGTCGGAATCCACCTCGGGGCGCTGGACCTCGAGCCGGACTTCCCCCTCGTCTATGATGTAGCAGCCGTCGCCCGGACTTCCCTCCTCGAAGAGCCGCGTGCCGGCGGCGAACCGGACCTGCTCCAGGTACTGTTGCAGGATGTTCTGCTCGTCGGGGGACAGCTCGTCCAGGGGCTCAGGCAGCTTCATCGGACCAGCTCCGGGGGAGGCGGAGAGGGATCAATAATGGAAAGGAAATGCGTCCGGAAGGGCTTCCCTAGGCTCCCAGGCGCGCTGCGATCCGATCGGCGGCCTGCTGCCCAGTCTGGATCGCCGATTCGCTGGCGACGCCGTCGAGCCAGTCTCCGGCCAGATCGACTGGCGCCTCCCATCGGGCAAGCTGTCTTCGGAGTTGCACGACCTCCGACAACCGCCCCTTGGGAAACCGGGCGGTGGCCGTCGGCCAACGGATCAGATGGACGAACTCCACTGAGCCCGCCACTTCGGGAAATGTGCGCCCGACGACCCGCACTGCTTGTTCCCGCAAACTCTCGTCATCAGCCTCGAGACAGCGAAACCTCGGCGTGTCGACGAAGTAGACCGAAACCATCCCCTTACGTTCTGGACATCGCCCGGGAGCTCGAAGATGCTCGAGCTCGAGGGCACCGACGCCGTCTTCGGCGCCGGCCGCGAAGCCGTATCCAGCATGCGGGCAGTTCGGTGGACGTCCCAACGCGACGTGGGCACTCGAGAGTTTCGAGAAAATGGTTCGGCTTGCTGGCTCCCTGATCCAGTGGGGTGCGGTAGGAAAGATCGAGGGGATGCGATCTCCTGGTATCGCAAGAATCGCCGCCCGAGCACGGACCGTTCTGACGGATGTGGCTGACTGAGCGTCGACTTCAACGCCGGACGACGCAACCCTTACCTCGCGGACACGAGTCTCCCGCTCGATGGGAAGTTCGCTCGCGAGCGCTTCCGGCAAGCGGTCGACTCCTCCATCGATGTTCCAGAAGCCGGCACCCAGCGTGTTCCAGATCACCTGCATGAGAACGAAGCGCGAGGACCCGGCCAGGGCACCACCGAGAGCGGCGCGCAGGCCGGGCTCGAACACCTTGGCCAGCAGCTCCTGTCCGCCGCGCCCAAGGCGAGCGAAGTACTCGGCGACGGTCTCGCGATCGAGGGCCATCACGCGTTCACTGTTTCCGTGCAGCATTCCGCGCCCGCTCAAAAGAATCCCTGCGAGCACGCGGATAGCCGCCCACTTGGCTGGAACCGACAGTCCCGAGCCGAGCAGGACATCGAGTGCCCGCTGCGCGCGGTAGCGCCGGCATCCTCCGTCATCTCGGATGGCGAGCGAGAAGGGGACGGGAGCCGCCGGCAGAGCGAGACGTCGGACGAGCGCGCGCATGGCGCGGTAGCGATTTCCGAGCAGCGTCACCCCGGTATCGATCGCGTATCCGTTCACGCGGTCCGTGGTCATGCGCCCGCCGACGCGATGGGCGGCCTCGAGCACCAACGGCGTGAAGCCTCGATCCTTCAGCCGCAGCCCCGCCGCCAAGCCCGCGATGCCCCCACCCACAATCACCACATCAGGCGATTGCGAGGCGGAGATCGGACTAGGCACGGCGCTGTCCCACAATCAGATCGACCGCCGCGGACGACCGAGCATAGGCCACGTCCGAGAAGTACTCGGCCATCGTCTTGAGCCATTCCTGTCTACGCGTGACGTGGTCGATGACCGGTCCGAAGATGAGGTAGTTGTGCAGGTCGTAGCCGTGCTCGAACAGCAGCGCCGTTCCACCCGGCTTGAGAATCCGTTGCGCCTCGCGGAAGAGCTTCTCGCGTGGCCCACCTCGCGGTATCTCGTGCGTGCCGAACCCGAAGACGACAACGTCGCAGGTAGCGTCGGGCAGCGGTATGGAAAACTTGGTCGCCTTCGCCGGGCGGATCCGTGGATTCGCGGTCGGCGCTGGCTCCAGGTCTCGGACGTCCGCGACTGCCTCCTCTGCGGGAGGACCCTCGATGTCCCAACAGTCGACGCTATGAATCGTCGCATGTGGCAGGAGATCGGCGAGTGCAAACGCGGTCCGATATGTGCCGATGTGGAGATCGGCCACGATCGCACGGTCTGGCACGTTCCCCTGCTCGAGCAAGCGCCGGTAGTAGCGCATCGATGGGTGGCCATACATCCGATACAGCCCAAACAGCGAATAAAGGAAGAGGATCAGCCCAATACCGGCGATGACCAATGCAGCGTTCAGCAGGACCGTTATACCGAGGAGAACGCCCGCTGCGCCCAGCGGGACGCCCACCGCGAGGAACGCCAAGAAGATCTTGCGATAGTCACGACGGCTTACGTAAACGGCTCGCCCCCAGTACCACCAGTGTGAAGGCCGTCGGGCTGCGGGAGCCGACCGATACCAGTGACGCCTGGCTGTACCGCTCATGTGAATAGCTCCGGTGTGTCCAGCTTCATCGGACCGGCTCCGGGGGAGGCGGAGCGGGATCAATAATCAATACGATCAGAAACCGCGCGCGGACGAGTGTAACGGCGAGCGGTGCTTTGCCACCGCCTGGTACCCTGCCTGACAGAAGCGTTGCCTCGGTCGATAAAAACGAGATCATGGGCTGGTTGATGCATGAAAGAAGAGTAGAACTGGGTTTCGAATCGCAGCGGTTCAACGATCTGAAAAGATGGGCAATCGCGAAGCAGGTTTTGACCGCTCTTGGAAAAAATTTCCAGGACTTCAACTACCTCTATCCAATTCCCCAAGGTGAAATTGACAAATCAGGCGGGACCATAACGCAGAATCCCGGTTATTGATTTCACGCTCAAGATAC
>QHVD01000208.1 GCA_003222235.1 Gemmatimonadota bacterium
ATGCGTATGCCGCACGAGTCAGGGAATGGGCCAGGTCCGTGTGGGAGGCCTACGCGTCACAACAGGACTTGGCAAGGGCGTGGATGCGGGCGGCAATCGCTGGAGTGTCGTCTCGTCGGTGATCCTTCAATGCACGCCTTCCCCACCGACTACGATCAATACGCAGCGACTTACGCGTGGACGCGGTGGGCTGTGCCATGGGTCGTCGCGCCACTGGCTCGCGTCGTCGACGGGCTGCCCTCAGGGGCCGCCGTCTTGGACGTCGGCTGCGGCACAGGGAATTACGCGCGCGCCCTCTCCGAGCACCGTGCTGACATTGTCTGTGCCGGCTTCGACATTTCCAAGCCCATGCTCCGCGAGGCAGCGGCGCGCCCGTCGCGAGCGCGGTTCGTCGTTGGCGATGCGTCGCGGGCCTTCCCGTGCCGGGACCGCGTCGTTGGACTGGCATTCGCTGTGGACGTCATTCACCACATCGAGCGGCTCGCCACATTCTTTGTGGAAGCCGCACGCGTGCTCGCCCCGGGCGGCCGCCTCGTGCTCGTTACCGACTCGGAGGACAACCTTCGCCGACGCAGCCTGACGAAGTTTTTCCCGGAGATTCTTCCTATCGAGCTGCAGAGGTATCCGCCTGTTGCCGCGCTTCACGAGCAGGCGGCAGCAGCTGGCCTCCGACTGCTGCGGCAAGAGCGGGCCGAGGGGCGAATACCACTGAGCCACGAGTTTCTGAGCAAGTTGGCGGCGAAATGCTCCTCGGCCATGCGGTTGCTTGCGCCTCGCGATCATGCAGCGGGTATGCTGCGGGTTCGGGAAGCCCAGGCGCGTGGCGAGCGGTGGCTGTCATGCTACATGGTCTTGCATTACGGACGCGAGGCCGGGGTGAGTATGGCGACACCCTAGCAAGCGTTGGGCCAGGAAGCGCTCCCGGCTTACCGCCGCGCTCAGGGCATTGAAACCCCCGCACGTCAGTCAACCTGTGCTCCTTCCCGCGCCGATAGGACGGAAACAGGAGTTCCCCGCGCGGCCGATTCGGTCCGATCATGTAGTGCCGGAGGACGCGCTCCAGTTGGGGCCAGAGGTGCACGGTGCGGGCACCTCCAGCCAGATCTCGTCTTCGTCGTCCTTTGACGTTGGTTTGTAGAACAAATCGCCCACCGGGTCGTACCCGGTCGGTACCCAGCCCTCCGAGCGCGCCGGCCGGTAGAGGTTCGACAGGGCGTTCAGGTGATGCAGGACGGTGCCCGACGTGAGCGTCCCGCCTCGCGGGACGCAGCAAGGCCACTGCTTCTCGACCTACCTTCCCGCCACCAGCCGCTCGAAGCGCAAGTTACCTTTGAGCGGCGCGAACGTGGGGTCGATCCGGAGCCAGCCGGGCGAGAGGTAGTACGGCATCTTGAGCAACGGCTCCAACTGGTCCAGCGCCTTCTCAGGCTCGCCCACGAGCAGGTAGATCCGCACGAGCTGGTGCTGCATGTAGGAGCCGCTGTAAGCATCCCGGCTGATGGGCACGAGCGCGACGGCGCGCTCCCCTTCCTGGATCGCCTCGGCCTTGCGGCCCAGATACGCCAGCGCCAGCCCCCGGAAGACGTGCCGCTGGTGGTCGTCGGGGGTGGCCCGGAGCTGCTCGTCGAACGCGACCCGGGCGGAGTCGGCGTAGACCCGGGTCAGCGCCTGATTCCCGCGCAGCTGGTAGGTTTGCGCTCGGACGATGCCCCAGGTCCCCCGGTCGCCGTCGAAGGCACTCAGCGGGAGCGCCACGAGCTGCTGCTGCTGGGCGTCGTCCAGCACCCAGCAGAGGTCCCAATAGATGCCGAACTCCGCCAGCAGCGCCGCGAGGTCCACCGTTGTGAGGGCCGTGCGCACGACCGCCCGGGCGCCAGTGAGGTCGCCCTGGGCGAGGGCCACCATGGCCTTCTGCACGATGATGGCGAGGTTGGTGGGGGCGAGGGCGAGGGCCTGCTCGATCGCCGTCTGGGCCTCGGGGTAGCGGCGCAGCCAGAGCAGCGCGAACGCGGTGCGCCGCGCGGTGTTGGCCGAGCGGGGATCGAGGGCACCTGCCTTGGCGAGATCCCGGAACCCCGCGTCCCAGTGGCCGAGGCGCTGCTCAGCCAGGGCCGCCGTCACGAGCAGCTCGACGTTGTTGGGCGCCAGCTTGAGTCCGGGCTCGACCGCCGCGAGCGCCTGCCGGCTGTCCAACGCTACGTTCCGATAGTAGTCGCCCAGCGCCAGCGGTCCCTCGGGCCGGTCGGGGCCAAGCGCCTGCGCCCGCTCCGCCGCCTGCCGGGCCTGGGCCGCCAGCTCGGGCGTAGGCGTGCTGATGTAGTAGAGCGACGCGCGCGCGCGGGCGAGCTGGGCCCAGGCGGGGACGAACCCCGAGTCGAGCGCGACCGCCTGCTGGTAGAACGCAATCGCGCGACGCAGGCTCGGTGGATCACCGGCCGCCATCGCCTGCGAGGCCGCCTCACCTTGGAGGTAGGCATCGTAGGCGGCCAGGTTCGCGGTCGGCTTGGCCGCCAGCTCGTGCCGCGCACTGTCGCCCAGCGCCACGTTAAGGGCGCTCGCCACCTTGGTCGCGATGTCGGCCTGCACCTGGAAGACATCGGTGAGGGCCGCGTTGAACGGTTGTTGCCACTTGCTGGTAGGAGCGGCGCCGGGCTCGACCTGCACGAGTTCGGGGCTCACCCGGACCCGGCTCGGGCCTCCCGGCGCCTTTTCCCATTGGACGGTGGCGGTGAGCAGGTAGTTGGCCCCCAGCTCGCGGGCGATCTGCTGGGGCGCCTTGGTCGTCTTGCGGTACTCGTTGGAGCTGGCCCGCGCGATCACCGCGAGCCCCGGGATCTGCGACAGCTTGCCCCGCACTTCGTTGGTGATGCCGTCCGCGAAGTACGCGTCGGCTGAATCGCCCAGATTCTCAAACGGCAGGACGGCGACCCGCTTCGGGCCCGCGCTCTCGTTCGCGCCCGCGTGCGTGCGCCGCCAAGCGAAGAGCACGCCCAAGCCAATGAAGAAACCGAGTCCGAGAGTGATCGCGGCGACGGGGACCCGCCGGGCACGACTGACCGGCGGCGAGATCGGGGCACCGGGGGCGGCGGGATGGGCGACGGGCGTCGAGACAGTGGTGGGCGCCGCCGTGGCCGCGGTCGGCTGGAGCGCCCGGGCGAACTCGGCCGCCGTGGCATGCCGGTCGGCCGGCAGTAGGGCGAGCGCCCGCTGGATCGCCTGATCCATGCCCTCGGGTACGCTGGGCCGCCCCCGCCGCGCACTCGGCACCGGCTCGGTGAACCGCTTGAGGATGATCGCTTGCGCGGTCGGGCCGGTGTACGGCGGCTCGCCGGCGAGCATCTCGTAGAGCACGGCCCCGAGGGAGTAGATGTCGGTGCGCGCATCGATCGTCTTCTCCCCGCTCGCCTGCTCCGGACTCATGTAGGCCGGCGTGCCGATGGCCATGCCGGTGTGGGTGAGGTGCTCGTCCCCGCCCAGGGCCCGCGCGATTCCGAAGTCGGCCACCAGCGTGTTGCCGTCCCGCGTGAGCAGCAGGTTCTCCGGCTTGATGTCCCGGTGCACCACACCGTGCTCGTGGGCGTACTGGAGCGCCTGGGCGGCCTCCCGGGTGATCCGCACCGCGTCCTCCACCGCCAGCTGCCGCTCCCGCCGCAGCCGGTCGCGCAGCGACTCACCCTCGACAAACGGCATGGTGAACCAGAACTGGCCGGCGGTCTCGCCCGAGTCGTGGACGGTCAGGATGTGGGGATGCTGGAGCCGGGCGGCGAACTCAATCTCGTGCTCGAACCGCTCGGGGCCGAGCGAGGCAGCGAGCTGGGGGTGGAGCACCTTGAGCGCGATCGGTCGCTTGTGCTTGACGTCGCGGGCGAGATAGACCGTCGCCATGCCCCCGCGTCCGAGCTCGCGCTCGAACACGTAGCGGTCGCGCAAGCCAGCAGCCAGCGCGGCGGGCAGGTCGGTGAGAGGAGATGAAGTCGAGATGTCTTGGAATCTGCTCTGGGCCGCGGATCCCCGCCAGCCGCGACAAATCGTCTGGGGGTCACGAGGGGAACCGTTTTGCGGCCACGTCTCTTAACCCAGGCGAACCTGCGGGAGCAGGGTGGTCGCGGCCCCCAGAACGCCGCCAGCACTTCGGCGAAGTCCGGGGTGTCGGCGACCCGTGCGAGGTGCCATAGCCCCTCGTCCAGATGATAGTCGAGCTGGTCGACGCCAGCGGCCTGGTTGAGGAGCGTCTTCGCGACAACGTCAGGAACCGGCGCTAGTACCGCACGGATCTCTTGGGCAGCACCCGGACCGTCGTCGAGGGCGCCTCGGTGCTCGAGAGCTACGACTTCGATCCCTGGGGCTCTTGTCGCCCGGGCGGACGTTCGGGAGCGGGACGAAGGATAGGTCCATGCGCCAGCCGCGATTCGAACGCGGGACCTTCGGCTCCGGAGGCCGACGCTCTATCCAGCTGAGCTACTGGCGCTCAATGAATTAGAACTGTGCGACTCCTTCAAACTTAGCCCCGTCCTGCTCGACACGGTACTCCACATCGCCGCTCGGTGACGCTCCACTCCAAGATGCCGTACACCCGCTTCGCCATGGCGTCCCCAACGTGACCGAGCTCCTTGTAGGGGGGACGCGGCATCAATCCAGGCTGTCTCGGAGCTGGTTGCGCAGAGCTGGACCCGGCGGCGCGGCGGCGCAATTATTAGTTAGATGTCGAAACCATTAGACAACACAAGTACCAAGGCGCCCACCAGCGTCGATGTCGCCGCCGCGGTCCTCAATGCCGCGCAACTCGTGCTCCGGCTGGCCCGCGCCGAGGTGCGGCGCCAGCACCCCGTGAACCTCTCCCTCACGCAGCTCCGGGCGCTCGACTACCTGAGCGCCAACCCTGACACGTCCCTGTCGGCGGCGGCCGACTACGTAGGGCTGACCCTGCCGAGCACCTCCGTGCTCATCGACGGCCTGGTGAGGCGAGGGCTCGTCGCCCGGCTCGCCGCATCCGGCGACCGCCGCCGCCTGCGGCTGCGGGTGACGGCGGCGGGGAAGGCCGCCCTGCGCAAGGTGCTCGACGCGGCCCGAGCGGCGATCGCGGACCGGCTCGCGGATCTGGCTCCGCGGGACCGCGCGCTCGTCGCCCGTGCAATGACGCGGATCGCCTCGGCAGCCGCGCCCAGGGGTCACGCCGCTCGCTCCCATGGTCGCTAATGGCTCCGAACAAATGGGTCATCGCCGGCACGGTCATGACCGGCACGATCATGGCCGCTCTGGACGCGAGTATCGTCAACGTCGCCCTCCCGCAGATGAGCGGCACGTTGGGCGTCACGATCGAGGAAATCACGTGGGTCGTGACCGGCTACATGCTCTCCAACGTCTTTGTCATGCCGCTCATCGCCTGGCTGTCGGCCCGCTTCGGGCGCAAGCGGATGTACGTCGCGAGCGTCTTGCTGTTCACGGGCGCCTCGATGTGCTGCGGCCTGGCGCGCACCCTCCCGATGATGGTGACGTTCCGCGCGCTTCAGGGGGCCGGGGGCGGGGTGCTGATGACCGTTTCGCAGGCGATCCTGCGGGAGGCGTTTCCTCGGCACGAGCAGGGCGTGGCGAT
>QHVD01000209.1 GCA_003222235.1 Gemmatimonadota bacterium
TCGGCGGCGCGCTCGGGCAGTTGAACAGGCCCGCGACGTCGAGCGTATCAACGCCGCCGCAGATCGCCTGAACGCCGAGATGGCTGAGGTGCTGGAGTTCCGGGCGCCCTGGCCTGAGACCGAGTAGCGAGCGGGGTCGTTGCGGCGCGGCGACTTGTACCGGGTGCGGCATCCGTCCGGCGACCCAAAGAAGTCCCGCGTCTTCGCCGTGGTCAGCCGTGCGGCCCTCATCCGTACGAATTTCTCCACGCTGGTCTGCGCTCCTGTGCTCACCCACGGCGAGGGTTTGACGACGCAGGTGACCGTCGGTGCCGAGGAAGGCCTCAAGCACCCGAGTTGGATCACCTGCGATGGCTTGACCAGTATCGAGAAGTCGAGGCTGACGGACTTCGTCGCAGCCCTCTCCCCTGCCAAGATTCGTGAGCTAAACCAGGCGCTCCGCTCGGCACTCGATCTCAGCTGAGTCGAGCAACTCCTCTATCCGCTGCGGTTTGCGCGGGCCTCCAAGACTCCCTGGAAGCCCGATTCCTTTGATCAGAACTCGTAGCGCATCCCGAGCTGCCCCTGCCGCGGTGCGAACACACCACTCTTCTTACCGTAATTCGTGAGCGAGTTGCCGGCCGCGTCTTTCTGACGGCCGTTGAAGCCGGAGTAGTTGTCCCAGTTGAAGATGTTGAAGACCTCTGCGCTCACGCTGATCCTGCGGTCGCCGCCCACAGCCACGCCCTTGGCGAGGCGCAGGTCCACGGTCCGGTACATGTTGTTCCAGGATGCCGGGGGCCGGATGACCCGGTGTGCGCTATCGTTCACGAAGTCGTCGGCGACGTTGCTGTCATGGTTCTTGTCCTGCCCGACGGTCGCGACGTAGGGCCGCGGCGCCGCGAAGATCGTGACTGCCGACACTTTCAGGCCGAGCGGCAGGTCGCCGATCCCTGAGAGGACCAGCCGCCAGCGCTCATCCGCCGTCGTCGGCTGCATCACCAGGAAGGAGCGATCATTGTAGTTCCCGAGACCTTCGAACTCCGACTGGTACGAGCCCAGCGTGCCGGCCACGTTGAGCCGTAACCCGGGCCGGTCGTAGGTCAGCCCGGCAATCAGCGCGTCGAACTTGGCGCGGCCCACGTCATCGTACAGGGTGATGGTGCCGTAGCTGTTGGTCAGCTGGTGCTGCTTCGTCACCGTGTCAACCCAGTTGGGCGTGAGCTGGACGTAGAGGTGGCGCGCGTCCTGGTGAATGTAGTCCAGGTTGACCGCGAGCCGGTCCGTGAGCTGGTGCCCGATGCCGACGGAGAACTGCCGGTTCTCGGGCGTTTTCATGTTGGTCTTGAGGAGATTGATGTTCGGCGGGGTGGTGCCCCCGCCGGACAGCACGATCCGCCGCAGCGAGTCCGGGTCGGTCGTGCCCGGGTTCGTGAAGTCGTACGAGCGCCACCCCGCCGACTGCTTCTCGAAGAACGCCATGAACGTGGTGATGCGGTCGTACATGATGCCGGCGCCGCCCCGCAGGAAGGTGCGGTGATTGGCGAACACGTCCCACGAGAAGGCGAGGCGCGGGCCGATGTTGTTGAGGTCGTTCTTGCGGTGCCCTGTGTTCAGGAAGTCGCGGAGCAGCGGGATCGCCTGGAGCGTGGGGTCGCTCGCCCAGGGCACCGTGTAGCCGTTGTTCAACGTGTTGATCTCGGCGTCGTAGCGGAGGCCCACGGTGAACTGGAGATTGTTCCGCGCCTGCCACTGGTCCTGAACGTACGCGCCCGTGCTCCAGCCATTCGTGATGGCGCGGGCGTCCTCGGCGGAGGTCGTGTCGAAAAAGCCGACGCCTATGCGGCCGAGGTTGGGGAGCGAGCTCGAGTCCAAGGAGAACCGGAAGAAGCCGTCCCGATTGCTGGGCAGCCAGCTGTTGGTGTGGACGCGGGCCACCTCGACGCCGCCGGTGAGGATGTGCCGGCCCTGGCCGAGCGTGTGGGTGACGCGGTCGATGAGCCGGACGTGCGTCTCCTTGAGAATCAGCGGGAAGCCGCTTGTCCCGAAGGTAATGCTGGGGTACAGCAGCGTGACCCCGGGCACGAGCGGCGACTCGTTGTGGCTCCAAGACAGCACGTTCAGGGACGCCTCGTTGACGAACCCCGAGCTGGGCGTGTACGTGTGGCGAAGCTGTACGCTGTGGATCCAATACTTGGCCTTGATCCCGGCGTTGTGCGCTATCTGGTCGCCGAAGTTCGTCTCACTGTTGTAGTAGCGACCGGCCCACACCGCGTCGAGCGTGTGGGCGCCGCCGAGCGGCGCCGTGAGCCGCACCACGCCGGTGTGGTTCTGGGTGGGCGCCTTGAAGGTCCCGCTGTAGGCGTCCCAGATGTCGGGCCGGTACGACGGCCGCAAGGGCACGACGTTGAAACCGTCGTTGGTGCTCTGTCCCTCGTAGCTGACCGCGAAGAACAACCTATCACGCCGAATGGGGCCGCGCAGGTTGAAGCCGAGCTGGCCGCGGCTGTAGTCCGGGATCGCAAAGGCCGCCGGGTTCGCAGTTCGCTTCTCCCGCTGCGATAGGTCGAGCGCCTTGAGGGCGTTGCTCTGACCGTAGCCGAAGACTGACCCGTGGACCTCGTTGGTCCCGCGCTGCGTCACCGCGCTGATGACGAAGGAGGCCCCGCGCGTGTACTGGGCGTCGTACGGGTTCAGGTGGACGCGGAACTCGCGCATCGCCTCCTGCGGCAAGGGCGAGCCCGTCTGGGGGATCCCGACGAGGTTGCCGTTGAAGAAGCTCTTCCACTCGGCGCCGTCCAGGTAGAAGTTCCAGAAGCGCAGGTCCGGCAGCGAGCCGGCGGCGGGCAGCGACCGGCCGGCGGTGGGCGCGAAGGTCTTGATGCCCGGCACGATGGCGGCCAGGTTGATCGTGTTGCGCGTGTTGAGAGGCAGTTTGAGGATCTCGGCGCTCACGACCGGCGTCGAGACGTCGTTCCGCTGCACCTCGAACGCGGGCTCGCGCTGGTGCGTGACCTCAACGCCCGCGACGGCCACGGCTGCCTCCTCGAGCTCGAAGTCGAGCGAGGCCCTCTGGCCGACCAGCAGCTCGATGTCGCGCTCCTGCGCCCGGTAACCCAGCAGGACGAGCCGCACGTGATAAGCGCCGGGCGGCAGCCCGACGATGGTATAGGTGCCCTCCGCCGATGTGATCGCGCTGCGCTGCTGGCCGGTCTCCCGGTTCAGCACCGCGAGCTGCGCGGCCAGGAGCGGCTTGCCGTCCGTCCCCCTTACGCGGCCGTGGAGGGTGAGCGTGTTCTGGGCGAGAAGGCCGGTGGCGCCGGCGAACAGCCATCCGGAGGCAAGCAGCATGGCACAGGGCCCGCGGGCGCATGCGGAAGACATTGGACGACCCTCCCAATCGAGGAAACAGGGGCTTGTGGCCCGACTCTTTCACCTTTCAGCGCTGGCGGTCCCCCGTGAACTCCAGCATGTAGGCCCCGCCGGCCGGCAGCTCCAACGTGACAGGCACCACGCGCGTGGAGAACATGCCGAACGGGCGGCGCCCGGTCTCGTCGATCCGCTCGATCTGACCGCCGCCCGCGAAGCCGTAGGCGCGCGGGTCAAAGGCGAACGACACGGACGACGGCTCGTCGAGGATGCTCGCCACGGCGACCGCGACGCCTCCGTTCTTCGCGCGCCACGCGCCGGCGATCGCCGCCGGGAACCGCGCCACCGAGACGGTCGGCCCCCCTCGCCGCGCCGCGTAGATCGACACGCGTGAGAGATCCACGTCCACCAGCGGCACCTTCAAGTCCGGTGGGCGCAGGAACGTGCCGTACAGCAGGTACTCCAGCGCCCGAGCGCGGATACGCGCCAGCCGCATCATGTACGCGGTCTCCTCCGGCCGGTCCGCCAGCTCGGAGGCCCGGAAGTTCGCGATCGTGGGCTCGAGCCCCCAAACAAAGGCACGCGCCTGCTCCAGATAGAACTGGCGGCGGAAGCGCGTGTCCAGCAGCTCGAGCGGCTGGCGGGGCGCGAACTGCGCGGGCCAGAGCTCGTCATAGGGCGGCATGACGAGCGACGAGTAGCTGCCGTAGGTCACGCCGTAGGCGTGGTAGACCGCCTGGAAGAAGGGGATCGGGTCCCAGCCGCTTCCCGGGTCGGTGTAGCGCTCCTGGCTGACCTGGAGCGTGAGCATGAGGTCCAGCTCCGGCAGCCACGCCTCGCCGGCACCCTCGCCCGCCAGCAGCACAGGCCGTCCCGGTTCGGCCGCCGCACGGATCTGCGCCGCGAGCGCGTGGAACCCGCCCATCCAGTAGTTCCCGCCGCCGACGGGATGTCCGTGCGTCGAGTCCCAGCACACGAGCGACTGGACCGCCTGGTCCATGTAGATCCCGTCCACGCCGTAGCGGTCCAGCACGGTGTCCGCGATTCGCGCGTATTTGGCGCGCCAGAACGGCGTGGTCACGTCCATGGTGGCGCACGGCTGCGGGTCGAAGACGTTGTACACCTCCTCGCGGATGCGGCCGTCCCTCTCTTTGACCGCCCAGCGCGCGGCGCCCTCGGTCGTCCAGCTCGACGTGCCCGTGCACCACAGCCGCTGGTTCATGTAGACCATGGCATGGCTGCCGGCGGCGTGGGCCGCCTCGAGCGCCGCGCGGAAGGAGTCGACGCCCTCCCGCGGCGGGAGGTAGTCGGGGAAGCTCGTGTCGTACGCGCCGTGGTGCCACCAGTGCCAGTAGATGGCGACGGGTAGACCCAGCGCCTCCTGAAGCGCGAGCGCCGGGGGCACGACACCGGGCGAGCGGCCGCGGTTCCAGATCCAGATGCCGGTGCGGAGTAGCCATTCCGGAACGAGGCCGCGGACGAGCCGGCTCTTGCGCGCCCAGAGCTGGCGCGTGCCCCATGCGCGGTAGCGCTCGGCGGCCGTGATCCAGTCGCCCCGGAACGTGCCGAGCAGGGCGGCGTACGCCGGGGTCCACTGCACCCGCGGGCTCGCCGGGTTCTCGAGCGGGTGGATCAGCTCGTAGCCGCGCGAGCCGTCCGGCTCGCCCCAGAGAGCGAACGTTTTCCGGTAGGCGAGCGTGTCGTCCGCGGCGGCGTAGAGGCCGCCGCCGCCCCGCCGGTACAGCGCCAGCATCTGGAGCGAGAGCGTGCCCGGATACGCCCATTCGAGGCGGCGGATTTTCAGCGCGGCGGAGTTACGCGCCAACGCCCCCATCCAGCGTGGCACCGCCAGCTCCTCGTCGTCGCCGAGCCGCGGAATGCCGGCGAGCCGGGGGAAACGCACCTGATCGATCGCGATTGCGCCCGGCGAGTCCACGACGATGCGCCACTCCGAGAGGCTCGAGTCCCCGAAGAGCCGGACGGCGGCGCTGACCCGCAGCGCGGGCGCCTCCTTCAGCCTGAAGTCACGCCAGACCAGCGCCAGCCCTGGCCGCTCGCCCGCGAGCTGG
>QHVD01000210.1 GCA_003222235.1 Gemmatimonadota bacterium
ACATACCCAACGCCATTTGGAAACGGCGAACATCCGCACAGGGGCTCAGAACATGAGGCCAGTGCAAGTGACACGAGGATCAAATAATGAGCGAGCTTCATGACGGCTCTTACTATACCCCGGCCGACTAGCCTTGAGTCACCGACCTCCTTGCGAACGGGCGGCCTTCTATGAGGGGCCGTCTGTCAAGCCTTCCGGATCGTGACTAAACGACGGTCCCCCGGTTCCTCGCCGGCGTTTCGTCCTGCTCGTGTCATGCCCCCCGCCGGTTGGCGGCTTCGTGGGACGTTCGAGGGCACGCCTGCCCTCGAGTCGACCTTCTATCCGTGCCGGCGGTGTAAACGCCGCCGATCACCCAAACCTGTATGCGCCCGAAGGCGCCATCGAAGCCCGTTGGGAGCAACCCCATCTAACACTCGGTTCCTTGCAGAACCCGGCCGCATCGGCGGGCTGCTCGCACCAACGGCCGCGGGGCACGTCCCCCCGCGCTACGCCTTCAGCACCGCGCCCTCCGGCACCACCCCGGTCTCGAGATAGCGCCACAGCTCAACCAACAGCTTGCGGGCGAGGGCGACGATCCCGATCCGCCGCACCCGGCTGCTCCCGTGCCCGAAGCGGGCATTGTACCAGCGCGCCAAGGCACTCTCGGGCTGCCAGCGCAGCCACGCCCACGCGATCTCGATCGCCATCGCCCGGACGAGCCGGTTGCCGGCTTGCGTGATCCCCTGTTCGCGCTGCAGGTCGCCACTCTGATACGGCGTGGGCGTGAGCCCGGCGAGGCCGCCGACTTCGCGCCGGTTGGCAAACTGCCGCCAGCTAAAGAACTCCATCACGTAGAGCCACGCGCTCTCCAGGCCGATCGCCCGCAAGGCGAGCAGCTGTCGGACCTGCCGGACCGCGGGATCGGCGCTCGTGTGCAAGAGCGCCCGGCGCTCGGCCTGGAGGGCCCGGATCTGCGTGGTCAGGTGGCGGACCTTCTGCCATTCGCGCTCCAGCCGCCTGGTCAGCGCGGGCGGGAGCGGCGTCCCGTCCCACGTGCGCACCGCTGGCAGCTCGGTGCCGAAGCGCGCCAGCGTGGCGAGGCAGACCCCTTGGCCCGCCAGCAGCCCCTTGATCCGGTTGGTCACCCGCGCGCGGTCCCGCTTCGTGGTCAGGAGTTCGCGGTGCAACTGCCGCCGATCCTCTTCTGGCGGCGTGGGCACGTGGACCACGTGCCAGACGCGCCGCTCCCCTGTGGCGTAGCGGAGCAGCATCGTCAAGAGCTTCCGGACGTCGAGCCGATCGGACTTCGCCCGCCGCCGGCGCCGATTGACCTCGATGCTCGAGGAATCGACCACCAGATTCGCGATGCCCTGCGCGGCGAGCGCGCGGTGCAGCCAGAAGCCATCGCGCCCGGCTTCGTAGCAGCTCAGCACTGGTGCCTCCGCCGGGAGCGCGAAGCGCCGCTTGGCCTGCGTGAGCTCGGTCGCCAGCGCCGCCAGATCGCGCGCCGCGATCGTCCGCTCGCGCGGGGGTTGGCCGAAGCCCGTGGTGAAGCCCAGCTTCCAGTCACGGTTGCCCAGCTCGAACGCGAGGTATAATGTGGGAGCCGGTCTCGCATTATCGGTCCCAACTGTGGGGCGGGTCGCTGCGGGTAGCATGTGCTCCTCCTGGTGTGAGAACCGGAATGAGCATAAACAGTGGCGGCCCGCTTCGCCTCCCCGCCCAGCCCCACATAGGTTCTAACACGCGCCTGAAGCTGACGGCGCCCGTCGTCTATTGTAGAATTGCCTTTGTGAACCTTTCAGCTTGGCGCCGCAGCTTAGGCGCACTCCGTTAGGCGGCGTTATCCCGTGAACCCCTATGTCTTCGCGATGAAGCCAATTGGTGTCGTACGGAGCCCCTACACCAACACCACGCAGATCCCCGAAGGTCTCGGGACCACACACGAGGCCGAGGGCGTGCTCGAGATCCTGCCCGCCCTCGAGCCGGGCCTCACGGACATCGAAGGGTTCTCGCACCTCTACGTCCTTTGGGTCTTCGACCGGGCTGCGGGCTATGAGCTCCTCGGCACGCCGCCCATCGATACGCGTGCCCACGGCGTCTTCGCCACCCGCTCCCCTCGTCGGCCTAACCCCATCGGTCTGACGGTCGTCCGCCTGCTGCGCCGGGAAGGTTCGCGCTTGTTGGTGCGGGGCGTGGATATGCTTGACGGCACGCCCATTCTGGATATCAAGCCCTATCTGAGCAGCGTGCCGCCGCAGGAGTTGCGCCGCGGCTGGCTGGCGGAGGCAGAGCGTGCGACGCAGGGTAGGGGTGCCCGATAACAACGCCGCCTAACCAGCGCTTGAAGCTGCCGGCGCCCGGTTTTGGGAGGAATTGCGTTTGTGCGCCTGCGGGCTTTGTGGTAATCTCAAGCATCGCGCCGCCTGATGTGGGTCGGCGCCGCAGCTTAAGCGCGGTCCGTTACGCCGCAACCGTGGATACGACTCCCCGCACTCTCTCCTCCGCCCAGACCTTCCTCATGAAGGTCATCTTCCCGCCTTTCTGGATCGGGGGTTTCGCACTCGCTACCGTCACCCTCTTCCTCTCACCGGGGTCCTGGCACGACGCACACGGGGGCGCACTGGATCCTGATACGAAGTGGTTCTTTCTATTGGCCACGATCGTTGGCGGCGGATTCATCTGGTGGTCGTGCGTCCGACTCAAACGGGTACGGATGGATGATAGAGCGCTCTACATATCGAACTACTCCACTGAGATCGCCGTGCCGTTGGTCAACGTCGCTCAAGTGTCCGAGAATCGTTGGATCAACATTCATCCCGTCACAATCGAGTTCCATGCAGGCACCGAGTTCGGATCCCGGGTGGTCTTCATGCCAAAGGTTCGCTGGTTCGCCTTTTGGTCGTCGCATCCAGTCGTTGAGGAGATCCGTGCAGCGGTGAGGCGCGCTACCGGCCAAGCTCCCGACAGGGGTTGCGGCCTAACAAGCGCTTGAAGCTGACGGGCGGTGATCGCCCCAGCGGAAGCGGAGTGTTGTGCCCCTGGCGGGGCACGGACTTCGGCCCACACCCTTGCGCCGGCGCACGGGTCGCCCGCAGCTTAAGCGCGGTCCGTTAGGCGTCTGTCTCGCTAGCGGCGTGCGGACGAGCATCCGGTGCACACTCGCTCCGCCAGGCGGGTCAGCCTGCGGCGCACGGCTGGACCTTGACACGAACGTTGGTCGACCCTAGAACCGGACGGGCAAGACGGTCGGAACCTTCTTCAAGGGGACTGCCAATGAACCCTAGAAGTGCTAGCCTCGGCCCACTCTTTGTTGCACTAGCTCTGGTCTCGGGCTGTACGTTTGCCAGAATCTACTCGACCTCGGGAAACACTGTAGCACTCACCACGCTGCAACAGGGCGAATCCGAGTCCTTTACGCTCTCGAAGCACATGGTGTTCGACTACACAGGTGCCGTTGACGTGCAGGAATTGGTTCGGAGCAAGTATGGCGCGGGTGGGACTGTCGAGAATGTTTCCATCAAAGTGAAGAGCACGTTCGGCGACTTCATGCTGAACCTAATCACCCTTGGCTTGGCCAATAGCAAGCACTTCGAGGTCACCGGTGACTACATTCGCCCACCGAGCCGCTGACAGACGCCTAACAAGCGCTTGAAGCTGGCGGGCGGTGATCGCTCTGAGGGAACCGGAGTGTTGTGCCCTGGCGGGCAGGAGCTATCGTTCAACGATAGTTGCGCGAGCGGGCGAGTCGCCCGCAGCTTAAGCGCGAGCCGTTAGGCGGCTCGGAACCGTCCGGAGCCGGACAAGAGAGGAGGGCCCATGTCACGCCGACTGCTATTCCTCCGCGTCCTTACCGTGCTATGCGCGGCGCCGCCCCTGCTCGCGGCCCAACGCCCGCGCTTTGGGATTGCCGCAGGCAAGAGTTTCGTGGGAGGCGGCGACTCCCGAACCTTGGTCGATGCAGGCGGATTCAACGTTACCGGTGCCGATCAGGCCGGCTTTCACATTCGGGGCGTGGTCGAGGTGCCGCTCAATTCGGCCGCTTTCGCGTTTCGGGCGGAGGTGTTTTACAACACCCTGCATTCCCGCCCCAACAGCGTGGCGATTGTGGGAGGTGGCAGTGGCGCCCCCGCATTATACGATCGCACGTTCGGCTTGGCAGGGAGCTTCGTCGCCTCACTGAACTCACCGGCTCGCGTGTCTCCTTACTTCCAGCTCGGCGCCGGGGCATTTACCTCCCGGCTCGGGACGAACCCGGATCCGCAGAGCACCCAACCCGTGCTCACGCGCGGTGGCATGGGGCTCGGTCTACAAACCGGGGTAGGCCTGCGCGTCCGTGCGGGGAAGCGAAGTGTGCTCTTGGAATGGCGGTACGGCCAGGCACTGAACAACACGCGCGGTGTGGGATTCATGCCGCTCACGCTGGGTGTGATGTTTTAGCGAGCCGCCTAACAAGCGCTTGAAGCTGACGGGCGGTGATCGTTCTAAAGGAAGCGGAGTGTTGTCCGCTGGCGGGCACCGGCTATCGTTCAGCAACAGTTGCGCTGGCGCGCGCGTCGCCCGCAGCTTAAGGGCGATCCGTTAGGCGGCCACTGAGTTATGGCGTTTCCTACGAGTTTTGGGTCCACGATCATGGTGCGGTTATCAGACACCGCGGCGGGCGTTACTCCGGTCATTGACTACCTCGACCAAGCCCTTCAGGCCCAGGATGCCGACATCACGAACCGTGGTGATGCGTTGCTCGAATTCAGGGTTCCCCTCCGCACGCGACTGCTTCGCGACCTCGCTCTGCGGTGGGTCCCAGGAGGATGGCCGCTGTCGTTCGTTAGCGCGGGCAGCTTTGCCGCCACACCGCTCGGCGACCACGTGGTCGTGACCGCCGACGTCCAGATCAGTCAATACCTGTTGACTCGCGTGGGACTCTTTGCGCTCGTCAGCGGAGCCCTTAACCCGTTTGGCTCAATCTCGTCGCTCCTGTTCGGAGCCGCTGTGGGACTCGCGACAGGCGCCATCTGCTACGTCTTGGCCAAATGGGAGTTCGACTCATGGCTCTCGACCGTCGATCGGCGAGTGCGGCTGGGGCATCGTCAACCCGGCCGCCTAACAAGCGCTTGAAGCTGTCGGCGCCCGGTCTTGGGAAGAATTGCGTTTGTGCCCCGGCAGCCTTGGTGGTACCGTTCAATCGACTTGGCGCCGACCGGGGTCGGCGCCGCAGCTTAAGCGCATCCCGTTAGGCAGCCGCCCAGCGCGCGTCGTGGAGTATACCTTGACTCGAGCGTCTGCTCTTCCACTCTCCCTCGCCCTCCTAACATGCGGAAAGGGACGGCGAGTGGCTAACATGCCCAAGGACTGCGTCCAAGGCCGTGCTCCCGAGCCTGCTTCGCCCAGCCCACTTGATTCCTTTTCGACCGGCGGGCCCATCGATGACATCCCCTCGCTCCTGGCAGGCTTTGACTCGCAGGCCGACGCGGTGCGTCAGCAAGCCTGCGCGGTCGCAGGGACGCCAAGAGCCGACTCGCTGTTCCTCAGCTCTCGGAATCGCTTCTTTTGCGCTCAAAGTAACCCTCCAGCATGAGGCCCCCTGGCGCTGGC
>QHVD01000596.1 GCA_003222235.1 Gemmatimonadota bacterium
AGGTGCCAATCGCCGAGGTCGTAGCTGTAATAGCCCTTCGAGGCGTCGCCCGCCGCCGCGCCGAAGTACCCGAAATAACCGGCGGCTCCGGAAGTGTTGTAGTCGTGGTTCCCCGGGACCGGCCGGGTCCGGCCCAGATGGCGGCCCCAGGAGGGGCCGTAGCACGTCGTGAACTCGTACGCCGAGCCACTTTCGTACACGTTGTCACCGAGCGTGAAGACGGTCCCGGGAATGCCGTCGAGCAGCTTGGCGGTCGCATCGTCGCCGTCCGTCAGGTTGTCGACGTCCGACGGGCACGGCGCAATGTCGCCCGCACCGACGAGGATCGCACCCGTTGCTGCGGGGACGGTGATCGACGCCTGACCGGTTTTTCCCTCGCTCGTGGCGGTGATCGTGGCGCTTCCGGCCGCGACGCCGCCGACCAGCCCGCTAACGCTCACCGTGGCCACCGCGGCGTCGCTCGTAGCCCATGTGACAATGCGCCCGGTGAGCGGATTGCCGGACGCGTCCCTGGGCGTGGCGGTGAGCTGCACGGTCGCGCCTACCTGCACGCTGGCCGACGCCGGGCTCACGTCCACGGAAGCAACGCCGACCTTCGTGTGACAGGCGGTGGAGCCAGCGTCGGTGAATGTCTGACCGGCGATCGGAACGAACTGCCACGAGTAGCTGCCCGCGTCGAGCGTGAGCTTCAAGACGCCGTACGTCTTGCCGTTCCGCACTTCGCTGTTGGGCTTCGCCCCCCCGGGATTCTGGAGACTCTGGCCACCGGTGCCCACGATGAACTCGCGCAAGCCCCTGGCGGGATCCGCCACCCCGGCCGGCGTCTGCGGAGCGAACCGCTCGTAACCGTCATAGTGCGCGTTCACCACCACGTCCGCGTTGTAGTCGTAGAGCGCGTCCCAGAGCGGCTTCACCGCCGCGAGGTTGTTCGTGCCGGTCGAGCTGAACCGCGGGTGATGCCAGTAGGCCAGCGTGCACGACCCCGTGCTCGCCGCCAGCTCCGCCCGGAGCCACTGCTCCTGGGCCGACCCGGCGGCCATGGAGATGTTGTCGTTCAGCACCACGACGTGCCACGCACCCAGATCGTAGCTGTAGTAGTACTTGGCGGAATCGCCCGCCGCGGCGGCGCCGAAGTAACCGAAGTACCCCGCGGCACCCGTCGTCTTGTAGTCCAGCTCGCCCACGGCCGGCCGGGTGCGCGCCTTGTACTGGCCCCACGAGGGGCCGTAGCAGTTCGTGAAGTCGGTGATCGACCCGTCCCCGTAGATGTTGTCGCCCGCCGTGAACACGGTGGCGTCGGGATAGGCGGCGAGCAGCCGCGCGGTGGCCTCGTCGTTCGTGCGATCGCAGCGTGCGATACTGCCGGCGCCGATGAGCACCGGTACCGGCCCGGTCACATCCGCACTGAGGGCGCCCGGCAGCGGCGTCGTAGCGGGGGCGATGGCTTGGTCGTAGGAGCAGGTCGTCAGCAACGCCGTCGTGACCAGCAGAGTGGGCAGGACGAAAATCGTGCGGCGACTCAACTTGACGAAATGACGACTGGCAGGCATGGGCGATCCGCACGACGAGGTTGCTGGGGACGAAGTCTGCGGCTCGCCCGGTGGGCGACAATGGCTCTTAGGATTTGAAATGGAATCGATCCCTTCGGGTCGGTTGCCAAGTCGCGAGCCAGCAGGCGGCGAGACTCAACTGCTCTGACGACTGCTCTGACGACTCACACCCGAACGGCGGTCCGGGTCTCGGTCCGGTTCGTTTCGAGCCACTCCTGGGCCAGGGCGACAAGCGCGGCGTGCGTGTCTGCACACGCGTCCCACGCCGTGGCGACCAGCTGCACGTCAGCATCGGCGAGACCCGTCTCGGCGGCGGCCCAGCGATTGGAACGCAGCGTGCGCTCATACGCCGCTGCG
>QHVD01000211.1 GCA_003222235.1 Gemmatimonadota bacterium
CTCGGGTCGTTGAGCGTGGTCCTCACTGGCTTCGCTGACGAGGAGATCCGCATTGAAGTGCAGCGGAACGGCGGACCGGACGCTCGGGAGACCGGCGCAGAGATCAGCCACTGGAGCCCCCCGCTCGCCCTGGGCATCGGCGCGGGACTTCTCGGCGTGGGACTCGGCGCCCACCACCCCGCCCTCGCGCGGACGGGCCGCGATGCGCTCGTCGCCATGGGCGTCGCCGGGCTCCTCACCACGGCGGTAAGGCTCGCCGTCGGTCGGGCCCGCCCCGAGGCGAACCTCGGGACAGACTATTTCGCGCCCTTCCGCTCCCCGACGCACGATAACTCGTTCCCGTCCGGGCACACCTCGCAAGCGTTTTCCCTGGCCGCGGTGATCGCCGCACACACGCGGCAGCCCATGCTCCGCTTCACTGTCTACGGGGCTGCCGCGGTGGTGGGGATCGCCCGGGTGGCCGCGGACCGGCACTTCGCGTCGGACGTCGTGGGCGGTGCGATCCTCGGCACCTTGGTCGGCCGCGGCGTGGTCCACCACTTCGCCTCAGGCGCGTCGCGCGTGGGACTTGCGCCGATGGTGGCGCCCGGACGCGTTGGCCTGGCACTCAATCGGCGTTTCTAGCACCGGCGGCGCCGCTGCGAAGCGCTCGGCAGGGGTATCTCTCACGACCCTCGGTTGATCTTAGGCGACCCTGTTACCAGCAGCAGGAAGCCCGCCCCTCTCGAAGCGCAGCGTCAAGCCCCCTGGCAGTTGGGGCAAGTGACTGTGGCGGACAGAACAATCGCGCCCATCGTCACGCGTCGGGACGAGCCACGTATCATCGATGAACCCGAACGGGAAGGAAGATTCGGCCCCCGCTATGGCCGTTTCGCTCCTCCGCGGCGGGCGGCCCGCTGTTCGAGATGGGCGATCAGCTTCTCGATCTCGAGCTTCATCCGCTTCAGCGCGGGGAGCAGCTTCGGCTCGAGCTCGCGCTCGAGCTCCTTGCCTTCCTGCAGGAAGTCCTTCATCAGGTCGCGAAAGCGCTCCGCCAGCTCGCGCCACGTGGGCGTCGGTTCGGTCTCGGGCGGTGCGGGATCGCGCTTGGTCGGCAGGGTGCTCATGGAACGTACCTCCTCGATGCAAGGATGGAGTCCGAGCCGCGTGAACGCCGGCTCTGGGCGGCTTCAGGTGATACGGGCTCGGACGGCACTGGGGTTCACGAGCCGGCGGCGTTCTCCGCAAGCCTTTCGGAGTCAGGGCCGCTCGCTGAGGGCCTCCCACAGGGCCGCCACCGCCGCGACGAGCTGCGCGTCCGAAAGGTAGGGCGCGGGACCCAGCCGGAGCGACTCCCCTCGAAAGTCGGTCAGCACGCCGCGCTTCCGCAGCCGACCGCACAGCTCGCTCGCTCGAGGAGACCGCAGCGCGAGAAAGCCCCCGATCTCTTCGAGTGGGACCGAGCGCTCGCGGGCGATCACGCCCGGGTCCGCATCGAGTGCGTCGAACAGCTGCGCGACGAGCCCCACCTGATGCTGACTCACTTCGCGCAGGAAGGACGGCGTAAGCCCGTGTTCCTCGAAGAAATCGAACACGCGCGCCGCGCGATAGTGGCTCGTCGGGTCGTACGTCGCTCCGGCGAACCGTGCCGCGCCCGGTCCGTAGGCGACCCCCCCGCCCGATTCGCCATGGGCCAGGGCGACGAACTCGCTGAACCAGCCGGTGACCACGGGGCGCAGAGCGCAGTCCCGGGGGATGCGCAAGAAGCAGTTGCCCTCGCCCAGCTGGCAGTACTTGTAGCCGCCGCCCACCACGAACGCGCGCTCCAGACCATCGCGCGGGAGCGAGACCGGGACCACATTCAGCGCGTGGTACGCGTCGACCAGCAGCTCGGCGCCCGCCTGCTCGCACCGCCGCTGCACGTCACCCAGGCGCGGCACGATGTGCCCGTTGTCGTAGAACACGAGCGAGACCATCACGGCCGCGGTCCGGTCGTCCACCGCTTCCGACAACCGCTCGGCGAGCGTGGCGGCGGGAAGGTGCGCAACTTTCACGATCTCGAGCCGCTCCTCGGCGAGACGGTCGAGCTGCCGCCGCAGCGTGTGGAACTCGCCGTCGGTCGTGACGATGCGGGGGCGGGCGCGGAGCGGCAGTGCGGAGAGGAACCGGACCACGAGCTCGTGCGTACTCGCGCCCAATGCGTAGTCGCCCGCGCCATCGTCCAACAGCCTGGCAAACCCGCGGCGCACGCGCTCGGCCCGCGCGAAGGCCCGCTCCCACTTGTCGTCCAGGTACTGGGCAGCGTCCGCCCAGGCCTCGCACTGTCCAGCGAAGCCACAGTCCGGCCAGGCCTGATGCGAGTGGCCGGTGAGGAGCAGCCGCTCGGCGACGCGGAAGCGCGCGTAGTGCGGCGCCAGCGCGTTGGGGCTCGCGTACAGCGCCTCCGGCGCGATCACGGTGTCACAGCTCGGCGCGGATCTCCCAGAGATCGGGGAATGCCGGCTTGTTCAACGTGGTCATCAGGTACTCAGCGCCCGCGGTGCCGCCGGTGCCACGCTTCGTCCCGATGGTGCGCTGCACCATCTTCACGTGACGGTAGCGCCATTCCATGAACCCTTCGTCCAGGTCCACGAAGCGCTCGCACACCTGCGCGACCGCGGGATTCTGGCGGTAGGCGCGGAGCAGGATGCGCTGCACCTCCGGCTGCCCCGTCACCGGTTGCGTGACGTCGCGCTCGAGGACGGCCTGCGGCACGGCGTAGCCGTTGCCGGCCAGGTAGTGGAGAAAGGCATCCCACACCGTGGGCTGCCGGTACCGCGTCTCCAGAATGCGGCGGTCCGTGCCGCCCTCCGGGTAGTGCTCCACCGCCGAGCGCCGCTTCTGACCCAGCACGAACTCCAGCTCCCGGAACTGACGGGACTGAAAGCCGCTTCCCGACTCGAGCCGCTCGCGGAACGAGAGGAACTCGAGCGGCGTCATCGTCTCCAGGATGTCGATCTGGTGGACGACGACCTTCAGGACCGTGAGGACGCGCTTGAGGGTGTGCTGCGCCCGGGACGTGTCGCCGCCGCGCAGTAGTCCCTGCAGATGATCCAGCTCGTGGAGCATCTCCTTGAACCAGAGCTCGTACACCTGGTGGATGACGATGAACAGTATCTCGTCGTGCTCGGGTCCCTCCGACAACGGCTGCTGGAGGGAGAGCAGCTGGTCGAGCTTCAGGTAGCTGCCGTAGGTGACGGGCACACCTTCATTCATTGAAACCGCGGCTTGTAGTTGTCCAGCGTCTCATACGGATTCGGCCAGGGCAACTCGTAGCCCATCTCGTGCGCCGCGTGGCGGGTCCAATAGGGGTCCCACAGATGGGCGCGGGCCAGGACACACAGGTCGGCGCGGCCGGCAGCGAGGATGGTGTTGACGTCGGTGTATGACGAGATGTTGCCGACCGCCATGGTGGCAACGCCGGCCTCGTGGCGGATGCGGTCGGCGAAGGGCGTCTGGAACTGACGGCCGTACACGGGCTTCGCGTCGCAAACCGTCTGGCCGGCGGAGACGTCGATGATGTCGCAGCCACGGGCCTTGAGGAGCTTTGCCACCTCCACGGCGTCGGCCGATTCCATCCCGCCGGGCGCCCAGTCCACGGCCGAGATGCGCACCGAGATCGGCTTGTGGGCCGGCCAGACTGCGCGCACCGCGTCGAACACGTCGAGCGGGAAGCGCATCCGGTTTTCGAGCGACCCGCCGTACTGGTCGCTCCGTTGGTTGGTCAGCGGCGAGATGAAGCTCGCCAGGAGGTAGCCGTGCGCGAAGTGGATCTCGAGGACGTCGAAGCCTGCCTCCTCCCCCATCCGCGCCGCGCGCACGAAGTCGTCGCGGACCGCGTCCATGTCGCGGCGGTCCATTTCCTTCGGGACCTGGCTGTAGGGGAAGTACGGGATCGGCGAGGCCGCGATGATCGGCCAGTCACCCTCTGGAAGCGGCTCGTCCATCCCCTCCCAGGCCAGCCGCGTGGCGCCCTTGCGGCCGGCATGGCCGAGCTGGAGCCCGATCTTGGCGCGACTGTGCGCGTGCACGAAGTCGACGATCCGTTTCCAGGCCGCGACGTGCTCCGGCTTGTACATGCCGGTGCAGCCCGGCGAGATGCGGCCTTCCCGGCTGACGTCGGTCATCTCCGTGAACACGAGGCCCGCGCCTCCGACGGCGCGGGCGCCGAGATGCACCAGGTGCCAGTCATTGGGCGTGCCGTCGTCGGCCGAGTATTGGCACATCGGCGACACCACCACACGGTTCTCGAGCACCAGGTCCCGCAGGCGGAACGGCGTGAAGAGCGGGGGTGGAGGACGCTGTTGGGGGACTGCGACGCCGCACTGCTCCGCGGCCCTGCCTGCGACCCAGCGGTCGACGCGCTCTACGAATTGCGGGTCCCTGACCTTCAGATTGTCGTGCGTGATGCGCAGGCTGCGGGTGAGCAGATTGAAGGCGAACTGCAGGGGCTCCGAGTCCATGTACCGCTCGGTGTCCTCGAACCATTGGAGGCTCACCTGCGCCGCCCGCTGGAGGCTCTCGACCGCCGGGCGTCGCTCCGCCTCGTACGCCTCCAGCGCCGCGGGCAGGCCGTGCCGGTCCACGCCGCCGAGCGCCTGCGCGAGCGCGATGGCGTCCTCCATCGCCAACTTCGTGCCGGAGCCGACGGAGAAATGCGCCGTGTGGGCCGCGTCACCCAGGAGCACGAGATTTTGGGAGTGCCAGCGCTCGGTGCGGAGCGTCCCGAAGCTCCGCCACAGCGACCGATTGTTCAGCAGCCGGTGGCCCTCCAGCTCCTCGCGGAACAGCGCCTCGCAGAACGCGAGGGTCGAGTGCTCGTCCGCGCGGTCCATCCCCGCGGCGCGCCAGGTCGTTTCCGTCGCCTCCACGATGAACGTCGAACGTCCGGGCTCGTACTGGTAGGCGTGCACGCGCCACAAGCCGTGAGGAGTCCGCTTGAAGTAGAACGTGAACGCAGGGAAGGGCCGCGTCGTCCCGAGCCACACGTACTTGTTGGTCCGCCAATCCACGGTCGGTCGGAACCGGTCGCTGAACTGCCGCCGCACCGCGCTGCTGAACCCGTCGGCGCCGACGACGAGGTCGGCCGCCGTGTAGCC
>QHVD01000212.1 GCA_003222235.1 Gemmatimonadota bacterium
ACGGGAGAGCCCGCTGAAGCCGTGCCCGGTGGACCGCAGCACGGCTCCGTTGAAGTGGACGTCGATGTCGTCCCAGTGATAGAACGCGCGCGTCATCTCCTCGTACGTCCAGCGGTCCGCCTCGGCGAGGTTCATCTGCGCGGCGTCGGAGAAGACGACACCGAACCCGAACGTCGCATCGAGGGGGTTCCGCTCGAGCACGCGGATCTCGTGGGAGGGATCGGCGTTCTTCATCAGGATGGCGAAGTACAGTCCCGCGGGCCCGCCGCCGACGCACACGATCCTCACGAGTTGCCCCTTGCCGCCCTTGCCGCCTCTGCCGCCCTGATGAGTTGTCCCGCGACGATGAGGTGCTGAATCTCGGTCGTCCCTTCGTAGATGCGCAGGGCGCGCACGGAGCGGTACAGGCGGTCCACGGGATGCGACGCCAGTACCCCGCGCCCGCCCAGGATCTGGACGCCGGCGTCCACGATGCGCTGGGCGGCTTC
>QHVD01000597.1:0-420 GCA_003222235.1 Gemmatimonadota bacterium
TCACGACGATCGTCGTGATCGGACGGATCGCGCCGGAGGAGGCGCGCGCCGTCATCGAGCGCTCGTTCGGCGCCTGGACCGCCGGCGGACCGAAGCCGGAGACCGACCTGCCGCCCGTGCCACCGAGCGGCCCGGCGCGACTCGAGGTTCCCGATGCGACCCGCGTCCAGGACGACGTGCGGCTGGCCGAGACGATCGGCGTCACCCGCTCGAGCCCCGACTACTATGCGCTCGATCTCGGAAATCACGTCCTCGCCGCGCCTTCTACGCGACGCGCCTCTACCGCGACCTGCGGGAGCGTCGCGGCCTCGTCTATCACGTCGGCTCGTCGCTCCAGATGACGAAGACGCGGGGGATGATCGAGCTCGAGTACGCCTGCGATCCGCGGAACGTCGCACGCGCCCGCGCGATCATCGAGCG
>QHVD01000597.1:583-2694 GCA_003222235.1 Gemmatimonadota bacterium
CGAACGCTACCTCCGGCTCGATGCCGACGACGTCGAGGCGGCCTTCCGTCACTGGGTGCGACCGGAAAGCCTCGCGGAGGTGGTGCTCGGGCCGCACCCGTGAGCCTCGCGATTTCGCGGAGCATCGGGCGTGGCATCGATCTCCGACCATCACAATGAAGAGCGCACCGCGCTCAGCGGCCCGAGAGTGCCGGGCCAGGTGCGACGGTCGCCCTGACTTGGTAGAGCGTGCGTCATGCATGGAACTGTCCAATCCACAACCCGTGTCGTCATCCGGTGATCGCGGTCCCGATCAGCTTCCCGAGACCGAAGGTCACTCCGGCCGCCGCGAGCCCCAGCAGAAGCTGGCGTCCGCCCGACCGCCAGACCGGCATGCCCGTGAACAGCGTGATCGCCGCGCCGATGGCGAAGAGGGCCAGCCCACTCACGGCGCCGCTCGACACGACCGCGGTATTCCCCCGGGTCACGAGGAACGGAAGAATCGGCACGATGGCCCCAACGCTGAAGAGCACGAACGATGACGCCGCCGCTTCCCACGCCGATCCCCCCAGCTCGCTCGGTTCGATCCCGAGCTCCTCGCGGGCAAGCGCGTCGAGCGCGGTCGCCCGATCCGTCAGGAGGTGGTGGACCATCGTGTCGGCCTCGCCAGAGGAGAGGCCTTTGGCCTCGTAGATCAGCTTGAGCTCCTCACCTTCGCCCTCAGGATCCTCGGCCAGTTCGCCCGACTCGATCCGGATCTCGCGCTGCGCGAGCTCACGAGAGCTCGTCACCGAGACCCACTCCCCGAGCGCCATCGAGCACGCGCCAGCGAGCAGGCCCGCCAGGCCCGTGACGAGGATCAGCTGCGTCGGCGGCGGCTCCGGCCACGCCCATGACCAAGCTCAGGTTCGAGCAGAGACCGTCGTTCGCTCCGAGGACCGCCGCCCGCAGCGCGTTCCCACCCACGGCGCGGTGCCGGCCCTCGAGCCGACCCAGAAAGCTCCCCTGCACACCCCGCGGCTGTGTCAGGACGAGCTGCTTGAGCACCTTCGCATGCCAGCGCTCCTGGGCCGGCATCCGCGTACCCGTGGTCTCTGGCTGGGTGACGTAATAGTTCTGGTCTGCTTGCTCGCGTGCGGCGACGGTGGCGAGGACCAGATCGGGTCCAAGCCGGCGCGCGATCCAACCGAGCACGCGGCTCCGCCACGATGGTCGCCGGGCGCCGACCTCGATTCCGGCGAGGCGCAGCTTGTCCTCCCAGAACGTGATGTGCGCCTCCTCCATCCGGGCAAGGTTGCCATAGACTCTGGCCAGGCTGGCGTCGGGCTCACTCTTGGCCATCGCACGATACTCCGCCGCGCTGTCGATCTCTTCCTGCCAATTCTCGAGGTAGCGCCGAGTGTCCTCACCCGTTCGCATTGGGCCTCCACCCCACAAGGGCATCGCACGCGAGTCCATCGTCCCGCTGGTCGCTCCACAGGGGCGGGATGGCAGGCGATAGCATTCCCAGTCCGAGCTGACACCACACCCGCTGCCGCTTCGTGACAACGCGCGCGCCAGCAGCGGCACCGACCAAGCGCTCGAGACCTGCTCTCATGGGCTGGCAGGACCAAGATACGCCTGGAACGCCTCGATCACGCCGGCAGATCATCGCTCGCCCCTTCCCGAGGCCCGCTTCAGGGGGTCCGACGCCACCCCGAACGCGCACGTCGCATCTCGCACCCTCGCGACGCGCAGGCCAACCATCGCGGCCGCCGCCACGGCACCATACTCTGCCGCGACGAGCCACCACGGCAGTCCCCAGGTTCCGTGGACGCGCTCGAGGTAGACCGCGACGTACGTGGGCAGGATGGTGACCGTCCAGACCGCGAGCGGCCGGGTGGCCGGCGTGAACAGAAATGGCGTGAGCCAGAGCAGGTACCAAGGATAGACCGACGGTGCGAGCGCGAAGGCCGTGGCGACGGGCCACGCCCACGCGGCGGCCGAGTCGACGCTCAGTCGGGCGCGGGCCCAGATCGCGACGAGGAGCCCTGCGAGCACGGCGAGACCGGCGAGCGTGGTCGGCGAGGCAAGCGGCTGGAGCGCGGCGAAGAGCGGGCCGTTGAAGCGCCACTCAGCGACGTACGCGCCGA
>QHVD01000213.1 GCA_003222235.1 Gemmatimonadota bacterium
CTTGTCGCGCAAGGCGATGCGCGCTACGGCGCCTCCAGCTCCGTCACGACTCGAGCGGCCCCGTACGCCGTGGCGAGCGCGGCGAGGATCCCACGGGCGTCCACGGCGACCGCCCGCGCGCGCTCGTCGGTGTAGATGAAGTCCCCCGACAGCGACTCGATGTTGCCGTCGAAGATGAGCCCGACGACCTCCAGGTTCTTGCTGAGCACGGGCGAGCCCGAGTTGCCGCCGATGATGTCGTTCGTCGAGACGAAGTCGAGCGGCGTGGCGAGCGAGAGTCCGGCAGGCGGTCGCCGCCAGCGCGGCGGCAGGCTCCACGGTGCGGTGCCGCCCGCCGCCGCCGAGCGGTCGTACAGGCCGTAGAACGTCGTGAAAGGCGGCGCCCGGGTGCCGTTGTAGGGATATCCGCTGACCACGCCGTCGGCGAGGCGCAACGTAAAGGTCGCGTCGGGAGGCAGGGTCTTTCCGTAGACGTCGAACCGCGCCCGGGCGAGCTTCGCGGCGAGGCTCTGGGCCCGCGCCGCCAGCGTCCCTGACCGCTCCTGTGCGTGCCCCAGTGCCTGCCCGACCCGCCGGGCGAAGGCGAGCGCCGCATCATCCGACGCCGCGAGGTCGCCGGCCAGGAGCCCGGGGACTCGCGTGGAGTCGGCGAGGGCCGTGTGGGCGAGGAGCTCGGCCGCGGCGACCTCCGGGGTACGGCCGGCGAGGAGGCCGACGACCAGCGTGTCGCGCGCCCCGAGCCCGCGCATGAGATCGCCGAACTCCGCGGCAACGAGCAGGCGCTCGAGCGCCGGCGGCTTGTCGCCTATCGCCAGGGCCCGCTGCGCCAGCTGCTCGAGCTCCCCCGGCGGCGCGCCGGCCGCTTTCGCTCGGCCGTAGCCCGCGAGGAGCGCTGCGCGGGCCAGGGTGGCCGAGCCCAGATCCGGATCCGGGATGAACGCGTAAGCCCGCCGATACACCGCCAGGCGCTCGCGCACGACGGCCGCGATCGAGTCGAGGAGCGCCGCTTGCTTCGCCACGGCCGGCCGCCGCGCCAGCTCGGCGCGAAACGCCGACTCCCCCAGCTCCCGCCGCCCGAACAGCACCGGGTCCCGCAGCGCCGCCAGCTCCCCCTCCTGCGCCTTGAGCCAGTTGGCGTATCCGAAAATGTCCGTATCCACGTGCCGCGCCGCGGCCGCAACGGGGTCCGCCCGCTGGAACCCTTCGAGAGCGGCGATCCGGCTGCGCGCGAGCCACACGTTGAGGGGAAGCCGGGCGTCCCGCGCGAACGCGAGCTGCGCCACGGTGCTGAGGCGGATCGTCGAGCCGGGGTTGCCCACGACGAACACCGCGTCACCCGCGGAGACTCCCGCCCGGCTCATCCGGAAGTAGTCACGCGTCGCCAGCGGATGGCCCGACGCGTCGTACACCCGGTACACGGCGAAGTCCAGGTCGTAGCGAGGATACGTGAAGTTGTCGTCGTCTCCCCCGAAGTACCCCATGCCGAGCTCCGGGGCGAGGACGAGCCGGACGTCGTCGTAGCGCCGGTAGGTGTAGGCCGAGTACTGCGCCCCCGCATAGAGCCGCACGACTTGCACGCGGATCGTGGAATCGTGCGCCGCTCGGGTCAGCCGCTCCTCGAGCGCCGCGACGGCTGCCTCGTCGGCGACCCCTGCCCGCGACGCGCTGTCGACTGCGCCGCTGACGTCCGCGATCGCAAGCAGCTGCTCGACGAAGAGCCCGGGAACGCGTCGCTCCTCGGCCTCGGTCGCGGCGTAGAACCCGGTCGAGTCGAAGTTCTCTCCCGGTCGCATCACCTTCCCCGTGTTCTCGCGCGAGCAGTGGTGGTTCGTGAGGACGAGCCCGCGCGGCGACACAAACGACGCCGAGCAGTAGGTGGCGAAGCGCAGCGCACCGAGCCGCGCGCGGACGAGCCAGGCCGAATCGGGCCGAAAGCCGTAGGCTTCCCGGAAGTAGTCGAGCGGCGGGTTGTCGAACGTCCACATCTTCCCTGCATCGAACCGACCGGGCTGCATCGCCGTGGAATCGAGCGCCGGCACAGTGGCGCTGGGAGTCGGCGCAGGAGGGGCGCCGAGTCGCGGGCGCGGAGCGCAGGCCGACACAACGATGCCGAGAGCAAGTGAAGACGTAACGAGCGAGGGCCGCATGGCCGGGCCTTGTTATGGAGTGGGGTGTACCTTGTGACGTCAGCCGGCGCGAGCGCAAGGCCCAACCTATTGCCCTTTCGTCACGCCCCGCCCAGAATTGGCAGTCGGTTCCACTCCCTCCCAAGAGTCCTGATGCAGCGTCGCGAAGGCCTGGCCAAGCTCACGGGGCGCGAGCGCTACGTCGATGACCTGCCGCTCGAGAACTTCCTGTGGGGCATGACGGTGCGGAGCCCCGCGCCCCGGGGCCGGATCGCCGCCGTCCGCTTCGCCGAGGAGGTGGACTGGTCCCAGTTCGTGGTGGTCGACCACCGCGACATCCCGGGGCCGAACGTGGTCGCCCTGATCGAGCAGGACCAGCCCGTCCTGGCGAGCGGGTACGTCCGGCACATGCACGAGCCCGTCCTGCTCGTCGCCCACCCTTCGCGGGACGAGGCACGCCGGGCCGCCCGGGCGATCACCGTGGTGGTCGAGCCCGAGCCTCCCGTGCTCGACTTCCGTGTGCCGCCGCGGCCCGACCAGATCCAGTATGGGCCGGACAACGTGTTCAAGCGGCTGAAGATCGAGAAGGGCGACGTGGAGCGCGCGCTGCGCGAGGCTCCCGTGGTGGTCGAGGGCGTCTATGAAACGGGCGCCCAGGAGCACGTCTACCTGGAAACCCAGGGGATGATCGCCTGGCTCGAGGACGACGTGCTCGTGGTGAAGGGTTCGATGCAGTGCCCGTACTACGTGCTCACCGCGCTGAAGCACGCGCTGGGGCGTGACGAGTCGCGCGTTCGCGTGATTCAGACCCCGACGGGCGGCGGGTTCGGGGGCAAAGAGGAATACCCTTCGACCATCGCGCTCCATGCGGCGCTGCTCGCACTCAAGGCCGGCCGCCCGGTGAAGCTGATCTACGACCGCCCGGAGGACATGGCCGCGACCACGAAACGCCATCCGTCCCAGGTCCGCCATCGAACTGGGCTCACCGCGGACGGGCGTCTCCTCGCCCAGGATATCGAGGTGCTGCTCGACGGCGGCGCGTACGGGACGCTCTCGCCCGTGGTGCTGTCTCGCGGGCTCATCCATGCCGCCGGACCGTATGCGTGCGAGAACGTGCGGATCCGGGGGTGCGTCATGTTCACCAACGCGGTGCCGTTCGGCGCGTTCCGCGGGTTCGGCGCCCCGCAGACGCTGTTCGCCTGCGAGCGGCACATGGACGTGATCGCCCGGACGCTGGGACTCGACCCGGTGGAGCTCCGGCGCCGGAACCTGATCCGCGACGGCCAGAGCACCGCGACGGGCCAGGTGATCCGGGATGGCACCGACCGTGTCGCCGTCCTGGAGCGGGCGCTCGCCCTCTCCGGCTATCGCGAGAAGCAGCGCGCGCACGCCGCGTTCAACGCGGCGGAGCGCGCGAAGCGGCGCGGGACCGGGCTCGCCACGTTCTACCACGGCGCGGGGTTCACGGGCGGTGGCGAGGTGGGCTTGAGCTCGCGGCTCCAGGTCGCCGGGCGCGCCGACGGCCGGGTCGAAGTGCTGAGCGCGAACATCGAGATGGGGCAAGGGACCCTCACCGTGTTCACCCAGATCGCCGCCGACCGGCTCGGCCTCGCGACCGACGACGTGGTGATCGGCGAGGCGGACACGGCCCGCGTGCCGAACAGCGGGCCCACCGTCGCCTCGCGGACCACCATGGTGGTCGGGCGCCTGATCGAGCGCGCCGCGGACGACTTGCGGCGCCGGCTCGGGCTCGACGAGGCGGCCCGGGGCGCGGTGGTGAAGCAGGCGATCGCGCGCTGGCACCAGGAGCACCCCGGTCAGCGGCTCCTGGGCGAGGCGGTGTACGAGCGCCCGCCGGGGATCAGCTGGGACGAGGAGCGGTATCAGGGCGACGCCTACGGCGCGTTCGCGTGGGCCGCCTACGTCGCCGAAGTGGAAGTGGATCTGCGGACCTGCGTGACGCGGGTGATCGACTTCGTCGCGGTGCAGGAGGTGGGCAAGGTCGTCAATGAGACCCTGGCGCGAGGCCAGATCCAGGGCGGCGTGGTCCAGGGGATCGGCTGGGCGCTGATGGAGGAGTGCAAGTTCAAGGACGGATCGATGATCAACAACCAGCTCACGAACTATCTCATCCCCACGGCGGACGACGTCCCGCCCATCCGCGTCGCGTTTCTCGAAACCCCCTACCCGCATGGCGCCCAGGGCGCCAAGGGTCTGGGCGAGCTGCCCATCGACGGCCCGGCGCCCGCGATCGTGAATGCCGTCGCCGCGGCCACCGGCGCGGACCCGCGGGTGATCCCGCTGACTCCGGAGCACCTGCTGGAGCTCCTGAACGAACGTGCGGGTGTGCGCCAGCCAGCTCCCATGAATGCGGAATGCGGAGTGCGGAATGCGGAATAGCAATGGGAGATCGAGGCCGGGAGTCGAGGCTCGTCGATCAATTCCGTATTCCGCATTCCACATTCCGCATTTGGGGGGAAGCGGATGACAACTCTCACGATCGCGTTCACCCTCAACGGCGTCCCCACATCCGTCGCCATCGACCCCGCCGACCGGCTGCTCGACACGCTTCGCTATACGCTCGCCCTCACGGGCACGAAGGAGGGGTGCGGCGAGGGCGAGTGTGGGGCGTGCACCGTGTATCTGGACGGCCTCCCGGTGAACTCGTGCCTCGTCCCCACCTACCAGGTGCGTGGCCGGCGCGTGGAGACCGTCGAGGCGCTCGACCCCCGCGCCCTCGCGCCGTTCGAGCGGGCCGGCGCCACCCAGTGCGGCGCCTGCACCCCGGGCGTCGTCATGACTGCCATGTGGGTCCGCGCGCACCGCGAGCTCCTCACGACGCACACGATTCGCGAGCTCATGGCCGGCAATCTGTGTCGCTGCACCGGCTACGACGGGATCGTGGACTCGATCCAGACGGTGCTGGGGGAGCGGGTGTGAGCGTCCTGCTGCCGCGCCGCGAGCGGGAAGCGCTGGAGCTGCTCGCGTCGCACGACGGCGACGCGGTGCCCATCGCCGGCGGCACCGATCTCCTGGTCCACTGGCCCGTGCGGCTCGAGGAGCGTGGCAAAACCTACGTCGACCTCTCGGCGCTCAACGCGCTCAAGCCGCTGCGCTGGACCGCAGACGAACTAATACTGGGCGGGCTCACCACGTACTGGGACGTCATTCAGGAGCCCCGCGTGCGGAAGGAGTTTCCGCTGCTCGTGGAAGCCGCCCGCCAGGTGGGGGCGATTCAGATCCAGGCGCGCGGCACCTGGGCAGGCAACATCGTGAACGCCTCCCCCGCCG
>QHVD01000214.1 GCA_003222235.1 Gemmatimonadota bacterium
GGGCGACCGGGGTCGAACCGGCGACGTCCAGCTTGGGAAGCTGTCTGGGCCCTTATGGGGCAAGGGTTTTTCGGCAGCGGTAGCAGAAATGGGATAACGCAATACGTCGGCGACGCGCTCCGCTTTGACTATTCGCGGCCAGTGGTTCGCAGAACGGCTCACTCATCCCGGCCGCCCGCGTGACAGGTCACGGCCACCGCCCCCTCCTTGCCTGGTCGTTTCCACTGGCGCCGTCGAGGTGAGCGACTTTGCGAGGGCGGCGGCCTTGCCTGAGCCGTCGAGACCCGACAGGTAGTTTCGGGCACCCGCAATCTGCAGTCCGCGGCCAGCGGTTGCCAGCAAATCGCTCAATGCGCCGAGCAGCGCATGCAGATCCGCACGTGGCGGTCCCTGCAGGGAGGCCAGTGCGTGTTCGATGATCGTGACCATCGCTTCGGCATGCTGCCTCGACACGCGTCCCGCGTCGGCGAGTGATGCAGCCAGGCGCGAGCCGCTCATCACTTGTCCGTCGTACAACCGCGCCAGCGTCCGAGCGAGCGCAACGCCGTCCAGGCGGTCCTCGCGCACGACGGTGACAAGGACATCCGTGGCCAGCGTGCGTTCCCCGGCCTCCTTCGCTCCCAGTCCGACGGCCAGCAGCAGCCGCGCCATCTCTCCGATCGGTTCCGTCGGCAGCAGCAGCGGCTCGAGGAAGTGCCGCGCGTGCCAACGCGCTTGCCACCACTCGCTGTTCTGACCGATCTCGGCCGCCCCCCCGGCGTAGTACGGCTCTCTGTTCGCCGGCCAGACCGTAGCGACCCAGCGGACTGCTTCCGACAGGCCCGCCGGACCTCGAGCCCAGGCTCCGCAGTATTCCGCGTCCCGGGGACTCGCCGGGGTCCATCCATCACCGAGCGCCGCGAGGAACAGCTCGGGGACACGGTCGAGGCGCGGCTCGTCGCTCAACGGCGGGTCCACGCGCATGTAGAACCAAATCTGCTTGTATGTCTTCCCCTGGTAGCTCCGGGTCTCCACCTTCGAGCCGTACTCGAAGCGGAACCTCTCCGGGAGCGAAATCTCACCCGCGCGCAGCGCCGCCTGGAGGGCATCCGCCCGGCCCGCCTGGATCTCCAGGCGCGCGTGCTCTCGTCGCCGCGAAGCCAGGACGCTCGGATCGATGGCGCCACCGGGAGCCGTCGGCAACGACAGCATGGGTTGCCGCGTCCCCGACGCCGCACGCACGGCTACCTCGAGCACCCGATACGAGAGGAAGCCGAGGACGCTCCCGCGAATCCAGCTGGAGGCGCCCTTGGCTGCTGCGACGTCCAGCGGCGGAAGCTCCCGAGCCTCTCCCGTGGCCCATGCGAGCACGAGACCCGCGATGTCTTCCCGCGGCGACATCCCGCGAAACGCCTCGCTGTTCGCCAGGACCTTACGGGCCCGGCGCGCCACCGGCTCGAGCCAGCGCAGCGTCTCGTCGGTCCGGTCGCACAATCGGGAGACGCCATCGATCGCGCGCTCCAGATCGTGGGCCTGCTCCACGCGCTCGAGAAGCCCCACGAGCAGCTCGACCAGCTCGGGCACCGCCTCGACGGGTGGGGCGAGCTCGGTCACCGTACCGGGCTCCGGTGCAACGGGGGCGATGGGAGAGGTCTTCGGCGGGAGCGCCTGCGGTCCGAGCCATCGCTGCAGAGGCTCCCGCAGCGATGGGGCGATGTTCGCCACTGCTCGCGCAAGGGCGTCTCTGACCTCCGGATCCAGATCGCCGACGCGTTCCAGGAACGCGAGCAGCTCCGGCTGCGATCCTCGCGATGCGCGCGCGAGGGCGTCGGCGGCGAGAAGAGCCCCTTGCCGTGAGCTCGGCAGCAGCTTGATCGCCGCCTTGACGGTGGCGATCGTCTTCGCCTCCAGGGCGGGCCTCAGACGGTCGATTGCCTGATCGGGAACGCCGCCGGCCAGTGCGAGCGCGCGGACCGCAAACGAGACCGTGGCCGGCACCGAGCTCGAGAGCAGCGCGACGTAGGCGGGAGCACGTTCGCGTCGCTCTTCTCTCGTCGGCTCGAGCCGTTCGTGAAACCGCGAAAACCAACCGGCGCGAAACGCTGCAAAGTCGCGGCGCAAGGCCGCGAGGCTGGCATCGAGAAGACGGCCGCGGGGTAGCTGCCCTTCGGCGCACAGCCTGGCAAGCGCCGAGCTCCAGGTTCGCGCGTCGGGAGAATACTTGTCGTGGGCGGCGAGGCTGGCCTCGCCTCCGCCCTCCGCTTCGAAGAGGCGCCACACCTCGTGCTCGAACAGGCCCGTCGAGTCCGCCTTGAGGTCGTCATAGATGGTCGTGTGACGGCCCCCGAAGGCATTGATCATGTGAAGGATGTAGCCCGGATTGGCGGGCGACCCGATCCTCCCGGCTTGCACGAGAGACCGCATCAGCCTGAAGTGCGAATTCCAGCGTCTCGGAGTGTCGTCAGCGATCGCGTCGACGAACCCCTCCAGGTCTGTCGAGCGATTGATCAGGGTCTCCAGAGCCAGCTCATCGGATGGAAGAAACCCTCCTCCGAACTTGCGGAACTCCGCCGGCGTTACCGTGGCGAGCATGAGCACTTCGGCGCATTCGCGGACGCGGGCTCTCTCACCCTGGTACGGCCAGACCTTGCCTCTGTTATGTTTGATGTAGGCTTCGGCCAGCTCGGGCGGCGTGTCACGGTCGAAGTAGGTGTGATCGGTCACGTCGCGGAGCAGCCGGATCGCCGATCGGGCCAGCCGACGACGATCCACTTCGGGCATGTCCTTGACCGCGGCTCGGACCACCTCGAGGTCGCCGGCGAGGACCTGGTCCACCACAGCGGCCGGCATTCAGGCACCTTCCGGAGTCGCACGGCCTGCCCGACGCGCGGCGAGTCGAGCCGCCAGCACGTGCTTGCACGGGCCGCGTCTGCCGGCGTACCGCCCCCACCACGGACACGTGCAGCGATCGTGGTCCGGTGCGAAGGTGACGCGGTGCTCGACATCGCGGCTCCGCACTCGCGCGCCGCCGTCCTCCAGCCGCACCTTGCCGGCATCGACCAGCTCGCGCGCCTCCGCCAGGCGCGGATTCATCTTCAGGAGCGCCTCGGCCCGAAGCGGCAGCTCGCGGTGGAAGTAGTCGCCCCGGGCAAGGTCGTAGCCCACTCGCCCCTGGGCCGCGAGGAACATGAGCGCGGACCGCGTCCGCTCGACCGAGAAACCGGCCGCGGCCGCCAATCGGTCGACGTCGACCGGGTGGCCCCAGCCCAGGTGCGAGCGGATGACGCCGGCATCGGACGCTGCGTCGCTCGAGGCGAGGTCGAGCAGCAGCCCGCCCTCTCCGGAGAAGCCCCGATTGACCTCGGGACTGAGCACGATCGTGAAGCGCGCCGAGTCGAGGGTGAGCTCCCAGGCGGTGGCGCTCGGCGCGGCGTTCGTCGCCGCGTCGACTCCGTAGACCCGGAGTCGCGACGCGAAGCGCAGCAGCGGCTCGAGCGATCGAAGTCGCTCCGGACCTGCCAGACATGCCGCACCGGGCGCGGGCCTAGAGCTCAACCGTAGCGATCGGCTGGCTGGATGCGCCCACAACACGTGGCGCGACGACCGCGGCAGAGACCGCAGAAAGCCGCCTGCCTCGGCCATCGTGAGATCCGCCAGCAGCCTCAGCTCGCCTGCTGCCACCTGGACCTCGGCGAAGCCCCTTACCCAGCGCTCGGACAGCGGGACCTTCTGCTCGATCGCCTGGCCGCCGAAGGTCCTGACGCCGACCTCGTCGGCGCCGACGTGCAGGCGCACCGGCTGACGGCCCGTCACCCTGGCGAGCGCCTCCCGCATCGGCGGGTTGAAGTCCACGTTGGTGGTGCCGATCGCAACCGGGGCTCGGTCCAGGCCATCGGCCAGGACGTCCACCCTTGCGTACGCGCCGCAGCACGCAGAGAACGACTCGAAGCGGAGCTGCGCACTCTCGCTGGTGACGACCGGGTCCGCCGAGCGCCGGATCGCCGCGACCATGCCCGGCGGCGTGTAGTAGCGGGTGCGCGCCACCCTGGCGCAGGTGAGCAGAGCGACCGCGGTCTGCTCGGGTTGCTCCAGGAAGCCGTCGAAGAACCTGGGGTGACGGGCCGGTTCACCCTCGACGTTGCCGCCCGAGGTGGCCAGCACGACGTCCGTGCGCCGGTCCAGCGTACGCACTTCGGATGGCGCCAGGTATCGGTATACCTGTTCGGCGACGGCCACGGCCGACCATATCGCCGTCGGAGTGGGCGAGTAAACAGATTTTTGGGGTTCAGCGGCCGTCGCGAGTCAGGCTCAGTGGTAGAGCACCACGCTCCGTCTCGCCGCACTGCATTCGGCTCGACGAGCTAACGCCCGGGCACCTGGTCGCGAGAGGCACTCCGCGATGCGCGCGTTGACGCCGAGTTTCTGGACGAATGACCCGCGAGCTCGAGCCGCCGACCCGGAACTCTTCCGGTAGCGCGCGGGGCGTCGAGCGTCAAAGAGCCCTTCGTGTTCTACGGCTTCCGCTGAGAGCGGGCGACCGGGGTCGAATCGGCGACGTCCAGCTTGGGAAGCTTTCTTGGCCCTTGTGGGGCAAGGGTTTTTCGGCGGCGGTAGCAGAAAGGGGATAACGCAATACTCCGGCGCCGCGGTCAGCTTTCGGCAATTTCGCCGTCCGCCGCCTGGCGGGATGGCTCGCCTTCGCTGCCCGTGACAGGTCGCGCCGACCGCGCCCCACCGCCGAGCGCTAGCTAGCAGCTCCGGTAGCAGTTTTCGGTAACCGCCGCTTGATGACATCCACATCGGCCATGCGGTGAATCCCCTTCGAGTCTCCTTGGCCGACCCGCTGGTCGGGAGCTGCACGCTAACCCGTCCAGCCCCACTTCTCCTTGTTCTGGACGACCTGCTCGGGGCTCGGGTGCTCGATCTTCTTGTACGGGGGGACCTTGAAGTCGCTCATGTTCTCCATGACCTTGTAGTTGAGTGGCGTGTCGTCCTTGAACGCCTCGGGCACGGCGATCTCCTCGA
>QHVD01000215.1 GCA_003222235.1 Gemmatimonadota bacterium
TGGCCTTCCCGCTCCAGGCGTTGGCGCAGGCTCTCGCCCTCGACATACGGCATCACGTAATAGAGGAACCCGTCCGCTACTCCTGAATCGATAAGCGTCAGGATGTGCGGGTGCTGGAGTTGCCCGGTGACGCGGATCTCGCGCAGGAATCGCTCGGCGCCGAGGACGGCCGCAAGTTCGGGGCGGAGCACCTTGAGCGCGACCAGGCGGTCGTGTTTGAGATCGCGCGCGAGGTACACCGTGGCCATCCCGCCGCGGCCGAGCTCGCGCTCGATCGTGTAACGGCCCGCGAGGGCGGTCTCCAGGCGGCCGACGAGCTCGCTCATCGGGGCTCCGCCGTAACCCGCGCCAGCGCGGCACGCCCTTCCTCCCACCACGAGCGCAGCTCGGGATCGGCGTCGGCCCACCACCGAACGAAGCGCTCGTAATGGAGTCGTGCTTCAGGGCGGTCGCCGCGCGCCTCGGCGATTCGCCCGTGCCAGAACTCCAGCGGCGCCGCGGTGGGCCAGCCGGAGCCGGGGCTCATGCCACTGACCCACCGAGCGGCAGGGTCCAAGTGCCCGGCCGAGAAGGAGGCGAGCAATGCCTGATAGCGGATTAGGTCTTCAAGGATCAACCGAGCGCCTGAGTAGCATGCGCTCGTGCTAACTGCCGCATCGGCCTGACGGAACAGGGCCTCGGCCCTTCCAGGGTCGCCAGCCCGTTTCGCTGCCGCGAAGTGACGCAGCGCGCGAGCTAACCCGGTCGCGCACTCCTTCTCCGGGCCCGCTCTCACCTTTTCCAGGCCCGCCACAGCGCGCTGAAAATCCTCCCATTGCCCGCGGCTTGCAGCATAGAGGCCGAATAGGATCTGCCCCCAAGGCCCAGCCTTCGAGCTTGCGCCCAACGCCCCCGCCGCTCTCTCGATGCCAGGGTGCGGGTATCCCTGAAGCTCGCCCTGGACCGTCACGCCTTCCCTCCACTGCGGGGGCCACCCCAACAGAGCGATGGCGCTATCCCACACGGCGTCGGCCCGACTGATCCAACCCTTATTGGCGTACACCACCGTGATTCCGATATATGCGTTACCTCTGTCCGCCGCGCGGTGACGCCTCTGCCCGACCAGGGCTCGGGCCGCGCGGAGTGTCGGCTCGCTCAGATCCGGTACCCAATTCATTGCGTGCTTCGCGGTGAGCAAGACAAGCGCTTCCCCGGTATCGAGCATGGCCTGGGCCGCATCGCGCTCGAGCGCAGTTCCCCAACTCAACGCATACGCGAGCCCAAGTCCGACGGCCTTGGGACTGTCTGGCGCAATGCGTCGCAGTCGGTCGATCAGAGTCCGGGCGGTGGCGCTGTCGCCCTGCAAGAACGCGTACTCCACGAGGTGGAGATAGGCGGGCGAGAACGATGAGTCGAGCGCGATCGCCCGTTGCAACGGCTGCACCATGCTGTCGAGCGGCAGGAACGAGAAATGCCCGAGATGAAAGCACGCGTCCCCCAGGAGGTACCAGGCCTCGGCATCCTCGGGATACCGTGCCACCAGGTCCTGCAGCAGCGTTATCGCATCGGGGCGCCACTCATTGACCGCCGCACTGGCTTTGAGCAGGAGCGCCTCCCGGACCGGGAGCCGACCGGCAAACCTGAGGGCCGCCGAATCGAACGCGCTGAGCTCCGGCGAGTGCGGCGAAGCCGTCCAACCCGTCGCAGCGGAAAGCCGGGACCACGCCAGGGCGAACGTTGAATCCGCCTCGACGGCGCGCTTGAACTCCGCCTCGGCCTGGCGCGGTTGGGCGCGCCGGAAGAATCGCTCACCTGCCAGGAACGCCTTGAGCGCCACGAGCGAGGTGGTGGTAGGCCGTGCGAGGTCGAATGAGGGCAGCGCTGCCGAGTCGGGCACGAGACCGGCGCGCAACAGCAACACGGTCAGGCGGTCGACGAGCGCCGGGACACTGTCCGCCGAGCCCTCGACCTGCTCCGTGCCGAGGTCTGTGCCGCGCCGCAGATCTCTGATGCCCGCGCTGAGCCGTACCGAGCGAGTCCCGCCCACGAGCGATCCCGTGAGCGCGAAGCGCGCGCCGACAGCACGAGCCACGCCCAAGGCGGCGTCCTGATCGACGACGTCGGCCCGCCTTCCCACGTCGGCGTTCCACCGGCTCAGAACGGTCCGTGGAGCTATGACTCGGACTCCGGGTGCGCCGTCCAGGTTGATCGACAGGAGATCGACGAGTCCTTCACGCCACACGCCGGAATCGGGACCCGCGACCCGGAAGGGGAGCACGGCCAAGGTGTTGCCGGGCACGGTGGGTGCAGAGTGGCCGCGCGAGATCATCCACGCAGTCACAGCGAGCGCGGCGACTGCAGCCACCGCGACGGCCGGAACTGGCCAGGAGCGGGGGTGGGGGACGTCTCGGGACGCCGATACCTGTACCAGCGCCGACGCCATTTCAGAAGCGGTGGCGAACCGGTCCGCCGGCGCTCTGGCGAGCGCTTTCTGGAGAGCCTGTGCTACCGCTTCGGAGACCGTCTCTCGCAAGGTGCGTACGTGCGGTATCGGCTCGCTGAACCGCTTGGCGATGATGGCCTGGGCCGTCGGCCCGCTGTACGGCGGCTCGCCCGCCAACATCTCGTACAGCACGCAGCCGAGGCTGTAGATGTCGCTCCGCCCGTCCAGCTGGTCGGCGGTCGCCTGTTCGGGACTCATGTATGTGGCGGTCCCTAGTGTCACGCCGGTCTCCGTCAGGTTCCTGCCTTCGGCCGCCTGTAGCGCCCGCGCGATGCCGAAGTCGGCCACGACCGCTTGGCCCTCTTCCAGCAGAATGTTCTCGGGCTTGATGTCCCGATGGACGATGTGGTGCCGGTGCGCGTAGTCGAGCGCGCCGGCCACCTCTGTGGCAAGCCGGAGCGCCTCGTCCAACGGCAATTGCTTCTCCCGATTGAGCCGACTGCGAAGCGACTCCCCCTCGACGTACGGCGTAACGTAGTAGAGGAACTCGTCGGCACTTCCCGAATCGAGCAGCGGGAGAATGTTGGGATGCGTGAGGTGCGCGGTGACTTGGATCTCGCGGAGAAATCTGTCGGCACCCAAGGTCAGGGCCAGCTCGGGGCGGAGCACCTTGAGGGCGACGGGACGGTCGTGCTTCAGGTCGCGCGCGAGATAGACCGTCGCCATCCCGCCGCGGCCGAGCTCGCGCTCGATCGTGTAACGGCCCGCAAGGGACGTCCGCACGCGTTCTGAGAGATCGGCCATGTGGTGGCACGCCTAGCATCCCAACAATACGACCCGTGTGGAGAACTAGCGAGAGACGGGCGTCGAGTCGCGACCGGCAGCCGAGATCACCGACCGGCGCCGCATGCTCCGTCTTGTGCTGCCTCTGCTTAGGCCATATGTCTAGCGGCGTTCCTTCAAGTTTCAGGCTCCTCTCTTTCAATGAGGTGGCGCATGCACAAGCTTTGCCTAACTCTCAGCGCGGTTGCTCTGTGTTGCGTCGGATTTGCGACGGCCCGCGCACAAGACCCGGTAAAGGTGGCACCGAATAACTTCAAGGTGCTGTTGGAGAACGACCAAGTGCGGGTGCTCGACTTTCACAACAAAGGCGGTGAGAAGATCCCGATGCATTCGCACCCGATCTATTTGACTTACGGCATCTCTGGGAGCGGCAAGACGATATTCACGTCGCCGGACGGGAAGACCAGAGAGGCAGAGAACAAACCTGGTCCGGCAACTTGGAACGAGGCGGTGACGCACGCGAGCGAGTCGACCGCCGAAATTCACTCTTTGCTTGTCGAACTGAAGGCGCAGACAGCCAAGAAGCCTTCTGGAAAGGACTAGGTGGCGGGTATTCGTCCGCCTTGTTCGGCAATCGAGCCGCCCTGTTGATCCTTACGCGGCCATGAGCTGCGCCTTTGCTTGGGGCTTCGAGGCTACTCTTCGGAGCCCCTGCTGATTGTCTCTGATTCCGTTTTCGTCTTGCCACCGACTCCCAGAGCTGCTTCTTAGGGAGTCGCCTGCTGTGAGTTCTGCTGTGAGTTTCTTACGACACTCGGTTGATCTTCGGGTCCGCTGTTACGACACCGACGCCCAGGACCTCGCGTGATTGCTACTCGGTGTCGTAACTTCATCCCCTAACGAGGAGCATAGGCTCCCGAGGATCTCAATCATCGACGAGAGTTGACCGCCGCCGCCTCACGTACGTCAGGCGGCGAGTGCTGAGGACAAAGAGGTATCCTAGAACCGAAAGCGTCTCCGAGACGTC
>QHVD01000216.1 GCA_003222235.1 Gemmatimonadota bacterium
ATGGAAGTGCACGCGGAGAACTCCAGCGTGAAGCCCGCGTCCGTGGACATCGGCTTCACCTTCCAGACGCAGCAGGCGGACAACCAGATCCTCGTGAGCGACGGCGAAACGGCCGTCATCGGCGGCCTGACGGTGACCTCGGTCGCGATCACCAAGTCCGGCATCCCGTTCCTCGTGGATCTGCCGATCATTGGTAAGCTGTTCGGGTTCACGTCTCAGCAGGAGACGCGGCGCGATCTGCTGATCCTGATCACGCCCCACATCATCGACGACCTGGTGGCGCCCACCGGGAAGTAAGCCGGGAGCGTTTTATATGCGGCAGGGACGCGGGACTCGCGTACTGTCGGGGCTTGGCGTGCTTGCGGCCGCGGTCTGGGCGTGCGAGACGTCCAAGACCCCGACCACCATCCAGCGGGACACCACGGCGCCGACGTTCCGGTTCACGGCGCCGCCCAAGTTTCCCGTCGACACGCAACCCATCGGCGGCGGGCTGCAGTTCAGCTACACCGCCACCGACAATCTCACCGTGGACTCGGTGCTGCTGACGTTCAGCGGCGGCTTCGTCGCGACGATCGACACCGGCTTCGCCGGCACGGCGACGAGCCTCACGGGGAGTGCGCGCGTGGACTCGACCAGGCTCAGTGGGTCGGGCGGCAACGTCACCATCATCGGCCGCTCCAAAGACGGTGCGGGGAACGTGTCGAAGCCCGACACCATCACGATCTTCCTCTTGAACCTCCAGGCACTGTCGGTCACGCTGACCGCGCCGACGCCGGGCACCGTCGCCTCCACGGGCAAGTTCATCCCGATCGGCGCCACGGCGATCCAGAACTCGGGCGGCGTGAGGCGCGTCGGCTGGCTCCTGACCGCGGTTTCGCCGACGGGTGCGAATCAGGTCGCGAGCCAGGGAGACTCGAGCGTCGTGCTCGTAGCGCCGTTCCCGAAGACGCTCTCCCTCCCGCCTGATTCGTTGCAGGTGATCGGGGCCACCGGGACGTTCACGCTCGAGGCGTTCGCCGTGGACTCGGCGAACCGGCGCGCTCTCAGCGCTCCCGTCACGGTCACCATCCTCTCTCCCCTGAACGACACCACGCCGCCGATCGTCGGGGTCCAGATGGGGACCCGGGTCGAGAAGACCGACCCGGTGATCGTCAGCGCCACCGACCCGAGCGGCATCGCCGACGTCGGCGTCATCATCTTCCGCGACACGCTGAACGGGACCGTCCTGGACACGACCCGGGTCAGCCTGTCGGGAAGGAAGACGGGCGTGTCCGACACGTTCCCGCTCGGCCTCACGATCCCCGACGACTCCCTGCCGGTGCGGATCGTGGTCCAGGGGTTCGCCTGCGACTCGTCCTCGCGCCACAACTGCGGCACCTCCGGCGCCGTGGACACGGCGCTGGTGGTGGCGGGGCGGACGTCGCCGCTTCCCCTGGGCGGCACCATCGCCGACGCGATCTACAACACCAACCGGCGCGAGCTCTACCTCACCAACCCGACGCTCGGCCGGGTGGACGTCTACAATCTCGCGACCGGCAGTTTCGTCCCGAGCGGCATCCTGACCGGCGGGCCGCAGCCCTGGGGTATCGCGCTCTGGCCGAAGGACACCCTGGGAGGCTATGACAACAACAAGGTCGTCGTGGCGAACTCCGGCGGCACCGAGCTCTCGGTCCTGGACGCAAGCTCGCGGCTCCTGCTGTGGCGCCAGGACCTGCCCAACTTCCTCATCGAGAAGTACAGCGTGATCAACACGGGTGGCGTCTACCGCCCCCAGATCACCGTCTACGACGTCTCGGACCGGCCGCAGTACGTGGCGACGGTGTGCCGGGTCACGACCGGGACGTCGACCTGCCACGCGGATTCCATCTTTGCCATCTACTCGACCACGCCGACCGTGAGCAGCAGTTCCCCGTTCAACGGGAGGGCCACGCTGCGCATGGAGCGGCTGGTCAATCCGGGGAGCCCCCCCGACACATCCAAGCTGTTCGGCCACTTGTTCTGGGAGGTCTGGAGCTCCGGACAGAATGTCGCCGGCGACACGTTGCGGGTCGAGCTGGTGCGTGGGTTGCCATACAATCAGTACCAGATCGTGCTCACAGCGTGCGCCTTCCGCACGGTCAATATCGCTAGCTTCGGGCTGGGCGATCAGACGTTCGTGCGCAACTCGGGCGACTTCACCCACGCGTTCATCGGCGAGGGGGGCCACATCACGACGCAGTTCGCGCGCGTGTTCAACTATTCGGCGAAGCAGCCCCTGATCGCCGGCGATGGCACCAATCTGAGTTGCGAGCCGGTCTCCGGGTACCCGGAGAGCGGGCGGTTCGATCGCGATTTCGGCGCCTCGCCGGGCGCGCTGGTCAGCGATTTCATCAGCAACACGGGGATTCACGTGCTGTCGGTCGCGACGAACTTCAACGGCATCACGAACCTGGTGCGCGCCGACTCGATCTACTACCTCGACGAGGGCCTGCGACTCAAAGGCACCTCGGCGGTCGGATCGAGCACGCCCGGCATGGACATGAACTACAAGCACAACTTCGCGCCCAGTGGCTCGTGCAACCCGACCTGCGGCGGAACGGCGAACACGGCCAACCGCATGGTGTTCGCCGCGTCGCCGGACACGAGCATCCTGGCGTTCGACACCTACTTCTTCAACCAGCAGAAGGCGATCCAGATCCGCGATCCGATCGTCGGGCCGCTGCGCGTGGCGCTGGACACGGCGACCAACACCCAGTATGTGTTCGCGATCACCTCGCGCGGGCTCGCAGTCGTGACGCTGCCGAGCATCCCGAACATCAACCCGCAGGCGCCGCCGTTCCGGACGCGGGTGTCGGGTGCCGGTCGGCGGCGTCGGTGAAAGGGGCGCTGTAGGGGCGCAGCATGCTGCGCCCCTACTTAGCAGACGATGCCAAGCCGCGGCTTCAGCCGCGCGACCGCGCCGCACAGCACCCGAGCCCGACTCTCGTCGGGCTCGCGTGTTATTATCGATGGGTTGGCGGCTTCAGCCGCGACGGGGGTGAGTTCGTGACGTTCCGGTTCACGACGGCGGGCGAGTCGCACGGGCGCGGCCTGGTGGGGGTCCTCGAGGGGATTCCCGCGGGGCTTCCCGTGTCGGCCGACCGGATCGACGCCGAGTTGCACCGGCGCATGGGTGGCTACGGCCGAGGCGCGCGCATGAAGATCGAGGCCGACCGGATCGAATGGCTCTCGGGGCTGCGAGCGGGCGAGACGCTGGGCTCGCCCATCGCCATGCTCGTCTGGAACCGCGACTGGGAGCACTGGCGGGACGTGATGGCGCCCGAGGCCGATCCCCCCGGCGCCGAGCGGCGGCGTCAGGTGACCCGGCCCCGCCCCGGCCACGCCGACCTGGCCGGCGCCCTGAAGTACGACCGGCGCGACGCCCGCGACATTCTGGAGCGGGCGAGCGCGCGCGAGACGGTGGCGCGGGTCGCCTGTGGCGCCATCTGCAAACTCCTGCTCGAGCAGTTCGGCATCGAGATCGGGTCGCACGTCGTCGAGCTGGGAGGAGTGACCGCCCGCGTAGGGGCGCAGCATGCTGCGCCCCTACCGGTAGCCCTGAACCGATACGCCGACCAAAGCCCCGTGCGCTGCTTCGACCCCGAGGCCGAGCGTGAAATGATCGCGCGGATCGACGCCGCGAAGGCGGCCGGTGACACGCTCGGCGGGGTGGTGGAGGTCGTCGCGGCGGGGGTCCCGGTGGGCCTGGGCTCGCACGTCTCCTGGGACCGGAAGTTGGACGGGCGCCTCGCCCAGGCGCTGATGTCGATCCCGGCGGTGAAGGGGGTGGAGCTGGGCCTCGGGTTCGAGGCGGCGCGCCGCAAGGGCTCGGAGGTGCACGACGAGATCATGCCCGGATTCGCGCGCGCCACGAACCGCGCCGGGGGCACCGAGGGCGGGATGACGACGGGCGAGCCCCTGGTGCTGCACGTCGCCATGAAGCCGATCTCCACCTTGATGTCCCCGCTCCGCACCGTGGATCTCGCGAGCGGCGCTCCGGCGCAGGCGCAGTCCGAGCGCTCGGACGTGACCGCCGTGCCGGCGATGGGCGTCATCGCCGAGGCGATGATCGCCCTGATGCTCGTGCAGGCGATGCTCGAGAAGTTCGGCGGCGACTCGCTCGGAGAGATGAAGCGAAACTTCCAGGGGTACCTCGCTCAGGTAGGCGCGCGCATTCCGAAAGGGGCCGCGGGGGCCGCTGGCGCCGCGGGGGCCGCCTCGTGAAGCAGCACGTGGTGCTCGTCGGTCTCCCGGGGTCGGGCAAGACGACGGTCGGCCGCCTGGTAGCAGATCAGCTCCACGCCGGATTCGTAGACGTGGACGCCATCCTGGTGCGGCGCGAAGGCAGGCCGATCGACATGATCTTCGCCGAGCGTGGAGAGGGCGCATTCCGCGAGATGGAGCAGCGGGAAACGGAGGCGGCGCTCGCGAACGATCCGGCCGTCATCGCACCCGGCGGGGGCTGGGCCGCGCAGCCGGGCGTGCTCGCGGCCGCGAAACTCCGCGCATTCGTGATTTATCTCTGCTCGCGTCCCGATACCGCGGCTCAGCGCGCGGTGCCCGAAGGAACCCGGCCGCTGTTAATAGGGGAAGATCCGGTCGCGCGGATGCGCCGGCTGTTCCAGGAGCGTGAACCGTTCTATCGCGATGCGCACGCGCACGTTGTGACCGATGGCAAGGCGCCGGAGCAGGTGGCGAGTGAGGTCGCGAGGCTTGCGCAAACCAAGGGTGGATGGTAAAGATGCGCTTTCGCTGTCGTTTGACGAGGAGTTGATGCGTGGGCGCTAAGAAGCGCAGCGTGGAAACTGAAACGCCGGTGCTGGCGGCCGAGCCGGTCGAGGCGAAGCCGAAGCGGCGAGCGCGCAAGCCCAGGGCGCCCACTGACCCCGGGCGCAAGGCCAAGGCGGCTACTGACCGCGGGCGCAAGCCCGGGGCCGGGCGCAAACCCGGGGCGGCGCGGAAACCCGGGGGTTCTGCTGACCTCGGGCGCAAGCCCGGGGTCCGGGCCCACGGGGC
>QHVD01000598.1 GCA_003222235.1 Gemmatimonadota bacterium
AACACCGGCAGGAAGGAGAGGGTGATGATGAGCAACGACATGAAGAGGGCCGGCCCTACCTCGCGTGCCGCTGCGAACACGCGCTCCCAGTGCGGACGCTGGGGCTCGTGTTCGATGTGCTTGTGCAAGTTCTCGAGCATCACGATCGCAGCGTCGATCATGGCGCCGATCGCGATGGCGATCCCGCCGAGACTCATGATGTTGCCGTTGATGCCAAGCCAGCGGGTGACCGCGAGCGACACCAGAATGCCGAGCGGCAGCGTGGCGATCGCCACGAGGGCGCTGCGCGCGTGCAGCAGGAACACCGCGCAGACGAGCGCGACAATGACCGACTCCTCGAGCAGCGTCCGCCACAGTGTCTTGATGGACCCGTGGATCAGGTCCGAGCGGTCGTACGTCGGGACGATCCGGACGCCGGCCGGCAGCGCGCGCGCGATCTCGGCAATGCGCTGCTTCACGCCGTCGATCACGCGCAACGCGTTCTCCCCATAGCGCATCACCACGACGCCACCGACGGCCTCCCCTCTGCCATCCCGCTCAGCGATCCCGAGCCGCAGGTCCGGCCCGATCGTCACCCGGGCCACGTCGGCGACCCGTACGGGGCGGCCGTCCTTCCCGGCGCCGATCGCGACCTTCCCGATGTCTTCCGCGCCGCGGAAATAGCCGAGCCCGCGGATCGCGTAGTCCGAGCCCGCGACCTCCACCGTGCGCGCGCCCACGTCCTGATTTGCCCCGCGCACCGCCGCAATGACCGCGCGCGCCGTCACGCCGTAGGCGAGGAGCCGGGCCGGGTCGAGCAATACCTGGTATTGGCGCACGAACCCGCCCAGACTCGCGACCTCCGCGACGCCCGGCACCGATTGCAACGCGTACCGCACCTGGAAGTCCTGGATCGACCGGAGGCGGTCGGGCGAGTACCCGGGACCCTCGAGTGCATATTGATAGACCCAGCCCACGCCCGTGGCGTCTGGCCCGAGCCGTGTCTTGGCGCCCGATGGGAGCCGACTTTGAATCGCGTTCAGGTACTCGAGCACGCGAAGATCACCTAGACGAACGACGAGCTGAACATCGACTGCCCGCGCACGACCTTCACCTTGGGGACTGCAAGGAACGTGGTGAGCAATGGATAGGTCACCTGGTCCTCGACGACTTGGGGCGCCTGGCCGGGGTAGTCGGTGTACACGATCACTTGAGTATCCGAGAGATCCGGGATCGCATCCACCGGCATCGTGCGGAGCAAGAACACGCCGGCCACGAGCACGAAGATCGCGCGGAGCGCCACGAGCTCGCGGCGTTTGATGGACCACGCGATGAGTTTCTCGATCATGGCCGGCGCGCTCCCTCTTTCGCAGGCATCTGCATCCCGCCCATGTTCAGCCCCATCCCCATCTGGAGCATGAGTCCCTGAATCGCCGCGGCGAGGTTCGACTCCGAGTCGAGCAGGAACGTCGCCGAAGCCACGACTTCGTCGCCCGGCCGCAATCCTTCGACGATCTCGACGAGTGAGTCACCCCGGAGCCCCACACGGACCTCTCGGGGCACGAACCGGCCGTCGCCCCGGTTCACGAAGACGAGGTCCTTCGTCCCGGTGGGCAGCACCGCCTCGAGCGGCACGCTCACACCTCGGCGGCCCGCCGTCGCGAGCGCTGCCGTCGCGTACATTCCCGGGCGCAAGGCGCCGTCGCGGTTCTCCGCCGCCACGCGGGCGGTCAGCGTGCGGGTCTTCTCGTCGAGCTGCGGGTAGATGAACGTCACGGTTCCGCGAAACGTCCGTCCGGGGAGCGCGTCCACGGTGATCGTGGCCGCGGTGCCGACGCGGACCGCTGCCGCGTCTTGCTCGAAGATCGCGACGTCCACCCACAGCACTCGGGCGTCGGCGATCTGGAACAGGTTGTCCCCAGCCTTCACCGCTTGGCCTTCGATCACCATCTTTTCCGTGACTTCTCCGCTCCGCGGGGCGCGCAGCAACAGCGTGCGCGTCACGCTTCCTCTCGTCGCGAGGCTGTCGATTTGATCGGACGGGATGTCCCACAGGGCGAGACGGCGCCGGGCGCCGGCGGCGAGCGTGTCGTCCTTCAGTCGCTGCGCCAACAGATACTCTTCCTGCGTGCTCACGAGGTCGGGCGAATAGAGCGCGAGCAGCGGCTCTCCCTGCTGGACGCGTTTGCCGACGTAGTCCGCGTACAGCTGCTCGACCCAGCCGCCGACCCGCGCATTGACGTAGACG
>QHVD01000194.1 GCA_003222235.1 Gemmatimonadota bacterium
GGGCGGGAGCATGCGCCTCACGGTCGAGTTGTTGCTGTTGCGCTGGGCGATGATGAGCCGTACGGTCGAGCTGGCGGAGGTCCTTCGCGAGCTCGGGGCGGTCAAAGGCGGCGGACCGGCGGACAGCCGGACGGGGGGACAGGAGCCATCCGGCGACGCGCCGGTGCTGCGCGACAGTGCAGCCACCGTCCGCCCGTCCGCCGATCCGCCCGTCCGCCAGTCCCTCAGTCCGCCTGACCGCCCGTCCGCCGGTCCGGCCGAGAGGGGTCCGCTGACCCTCGAGCGACTCCGCTCCCTCTGGCCGCGGATCGTCGACGACGCGCGCGCCAAGAGCCCGTTGCTGGGCGCGCTGCTCGCGCAGGCGGAGATCGCGGGTCTCGAAGGCACCACGGTCGCGATCCGGCTGCTCGATCTCAACCCGGTCCACGCCGAGGGAATCGAGCGGCAGCGCGACGCCCTCGCGCCATTGATCGGGCGCTACGTGACGGAGCCGATCCGCGTGCAGGTCGCGTCAAGCGGCGCGGCCGCGATGGGTTCGCCCGCCGGGAGTGTGACGGCGGTCACGAACGTGGCGACGCGCCCGGCACGGCTCACGGAAGAGAGCGCGCGGCAAGAGCGCTTGCAGATGCTGCGCGCCCGTGACCCGGGCCTCAATGCGGCGGTGGAAGCGTTAGATTTGGAGCTGCTCGAGTAAGTGCTTGCATGCTCTGGGAGCGAGGAGTAAACTTTCGGCGTATGGCGGATTTATCCAACCTACTCCAGCTGGGACAGCAGATGCAGTTCCGGCTGTCGGAGATCCAGTCACAGCTGGCGCAACAGACCGTGTCCGCCTCGGCCGGCGGGGGCATGGTACAGGCTACCGCCGACGGGCGAGGCCGGATTCGCGCGATCAGGATCGATCCCCAGGCCGTCGCCCAGGGAGACATCGAGATGCTCGAGGACCTGGTCCTCGCCGCGGTGTCTCAGGCGCAGCAGCGTGCCGCCGAGCTCTACCAGGCGGAAGTGAAGAAGCTCGCCTCGGGATTACCGTTCCCGTTTCAGCTGCCGCTGTAGTCTGCCGTGTCGGCGATCGATGATCTCGTGACGGAGCTGGCCAAGCTCCCCGGGATCGGACATAAGACCGCGCAGCGTCTCACGTTTTACCTGTTGAAGCAGCCGGCGGAGAGCGCCGCGCGCCTGGCGGACGCGATCCGGAACGTCCGCGCGCGCGTGACGACGTGCGGCGTGTGCGGCACGCTCACGGACGGGGAACGCGAGCGTGTTGTGCGTGGTGGAGGCGGCGGCGGATGTCGCGGCGATCGAGCGCACCGGCCAGTTCCGGGGGCGCTACCACGTGCTGGGCGGGCGGTTGAGCCCGCTGGAAGGGGTGGGGCCGGAGGCGCTGCGCTTCGATCGTCTCACGGAGCGCGTCGCCAACGGCTCCGAGGTGCGCGAGGTGATCGTGGCCACCAACCCGTCGATGGAAGGGGAGGTCACGGCGACGTACCTCCAGCAGATGCTGAAGCCGACTGGCGTACGGGTGACCCGCATCGCGCGGGGGCTGCCCGTGGGCGGCGACCTCGAGTACGCCGACGGCGTGACGATCGCGCAGGCGCTGCTGGCGCGGCGCGAGATGTCGGAGACGGACTGACCGGGGAGAGGGATGGCCGGAGCGGCCAGCTGGTCGTTTAGCGAGAACGACTTCCAGCAGATCCAGGCGCAGTTGCAGGCGTTCCTGCGGGAGTCGAACGCCCGCTGCGCGCTGCTCGTGGATCGCGCCGGGCAGCTGGTGGCCACGGTGGGCGAGGCTCCGCAATTCGACTCCACGGCGTTCGCCTCCCTCACGGCCGCCGACTTCAGCGCCAACGACCAGCTTGCGAGGATGATCGGCGAGAACGAATTCGCTTCGCTCGTGCACCAGGGCGAGAAGGAGTCGATGTTCCTCGCCGATGTGGCGAAGCGCGTGATCCTGGTCGTGCTGTTCGACCAGCGCACGACCCTGGGCCTCGTCAAGCTCAAAGGCAAGCGAGCGGTCCAGAAGCTGACCCAGGCGTTCGAGGAGATGTTCAAGGGCGTGGGCACCGGCCCGGCCGCCCCGCAGAAAGGGGTCCTCGAGGGGGCGGAAGACGAAATTGACAAACTGTTCGGCTGAGGGGGCGCGTCCATGTCGATGATCAACTACGCGTCCCGCGAGATCAACTGCAAGCTCGTCTATTACGGGCCGGGTCTGGGCGGCAAGACGACCAACCTGGAGCACATCTACGGCAAGGTCTCGCCCAACACCCGCGGCAAGATGATCTCGCTCGCCACCGAGACCGAGCGCACGCTGTTCTTCGACTTCTTGCCCGTCGACCTCGGCACGATCCGCGGCTTCAAGACGCGCTTCCACCTCTACACCGTCCCCGGGCAGGTCTACTACAACGCCAGCCGCAAGCTGATCCTCAAGGGCGTGGATGGAATCGTGTTCGTCGCCGACAGCCAAATCGAGCGCGCGGAAGCGAACGTCGAATCCATGCAAAACCTGTACGACAACATGTCGGAGTACGGCTACGACGTGACCAAGATCCCGTTCGTCATCCAGTACAACAAGCGCGACCTGCCCAACGCCGCCCCGGTGCGGGAGCTTCAGGAGGCCCTGAACCCGGGCTGGCCGATCGAGGAGCGCGCCCGCCAGAAGGTGACCCCCGACCCGGTCCACGTCGGCCGTAACCTCGTGGAGCAGATCGACACGCAGTGGATCGGCCGGGCTCCGTACAGCGAGGCGGTGGCGATCCGCGGGGACGGCGTATTCGACACCCTCAAGGCGGTCAGTAAGATGGTGTTGAAGACGCTGAGCTGAGGGATCGGTCCCATGCGGTGGACCCTGCCGAACATGCTCACCCTCGCGCGGATTTGCCTCACGCCCGTCATCGCGCTGCTCCCGTTCATCGAAGGCTACTGGCCCAAGGTCATCGCGTTCCTGATCTTCCTCGCGGCCGGCGCTTCCGACGTGATCGACGGCTACCTCGCGCGCCGCTACAACGAGGTGAGCGAGCTCGGGCAGCTGCTCGATCCGATCGCCGACAAGCTGCTCCTGTTCGCCACGCTGATTCCGATCTTCTGGCTCACCCGGCACCCGACGATCCTCGTGGACTATCGCATTCCCTGGTGGGGCAGCCTGCCGGTGTGGGTGGCGCTGCTGCTCGTGGGGCGGGAGTTCCTGATCACCGGCTTCCGTTTCTTCGCCAGGCGCCGCGGGGTCGTGATCCCGGCCATGGGCGCGGGGAAGCTCAAGGCGGTCGTGCAGAACGTGTTCATCGGCGCCACACTGTTCTGGTTCGCGTGGAAGGACGTGCTGGCGGCACATCCGTGGGCGGGACGGTTCCGAATCTTCTGGGACAAGTTCCACGGGGCGGTGGTGGCGGTCACGCTCGCCGGCGCGATCCTGCTCACCGTCTACTCTCTGCTCGTCTACCTCTATCGCTACCGCGCGCTTCTCAGGAGCTCCGGGTGAAGCTCGAGATCGTCACGATCGGCACCGAGCTGCTGCTCGGTCACACGCTGGACACGAATGCGGCAGAGCTGGGCCGCGCGCTGGCGGCGGTGGGCGCCGAGATCACCCGGCGCGCTACGGTTCCCGACCGTCCCGAGGCGATCCGGAGCGCGGTCGCCGAGGCGCTGGAGCGCACGGGGTTCGTGCTCACGACCGGAGGCCTCGGGCCTACCGGGGACGACCTCACGAAGACGGTGGTGGCACAGCTCCTCGAGCGGCGATTGGTGCTCGACCCCCACCTGCTGGCCGGCATCGAAGCGCGGTTCCAGCGGCTCGGCCGGCCGATGCCTGAGCTCAACCGCAGCCAGGCCGAGGTGCCCGAGGGCGCGACGATCCTCCCGAACCCGAGGGGCACGGCACCTGGCCTGTGGGTCGAGGACGCCCGCGGTCGCGTGGCCGTCCTGCTCCCCGGCGTGCCTCGTGAGATGCGGGGCCTGCTCGCCGACGAGGTCTTGCCGCGGCTCGAGCGGCGTCTGCAAGGCGGCACCCGCCGTGTCGTGCGGTCGCGCACGCTGCGGACCACGGGGATCGCCGAATCCGCGCTCGCCGAGCGCATCGGGCCGATCGAAGGAGAGATCGCGCCGCTCACGCTCGCCTACCTTCCTTCTCCCGACGGCGTGGACCTGCGGGTCACGGCGTGGCGGCTCGAGGAGACGGAAGCCGCGGCGCGTCTTGCCGAGGCGGGCGACCGGCTGCGCGCGCCTGCGGGCGAGCACTGGTACGGCGATGACGGCGCCGACCTCGCCGCCGTGGTCCTCGATGCGCTGCGCCGCGGCCGTCATCGGCTGGGAATCGCGGAGTCGTGCACCGGGGGCATGGTCGCCGAGCGGATCACCGCCATTCCGGGCGCCTCCGATACCTTCATCGGCGCCGTCGTCGCGTACGCCGACGTGATCAAGACCGCAGCGCTCAAGGTGCCGCTCGCCGTGCTCGAAGCGCACGGCGCCGTGTCGGAGGAGACCGTGCGCGCCATGGCGGAGGGCGCGCAGCGGCTGTTTGCAGTGGACGCGGGGCTCGCGGTGACGGGGATCGCCGGGCCGGGCGGCGGGACGCCCGAGAAGCCGGTCGGGACGGTATGGCTCGCGGCGCGCGTTCACACCACCACCCGCGCCGTGAAGCGGGTGTTCCCCGGTGACCGGGACGAGATTCGGCGCCGCGGCGCCCAGGCCGCCCTCGATTTGATGCGCCGCGTACTGGCGGAGGCTTGATGCCCACGCTCAGCGCACCCGACGGCACGCAGCTCGTCTACGACGCGTTCGAGCCGGCGCAGCCGCGGGCGGCGGTCCTGGTGCTCCATGGCTGGTCGGATCACGGGACCCGGTGGCGCGAGTTGGGCGAGCGGCTACGCGACGCCGGGTTGGCGGCCTATCTGCTGGACCTGCGGGGCCACGGGCGGTCGGGCGGGCGGCGGGGGCATCTGTCCCGCTTCAGTCAACTGCTGGGCGACTTGCAAGCGTTCCGGCGTGTGGTGCGGCTGCGGACGGCCGGCCCGCAGGTCGTCTTCGGGCTGTCCTTCGGCGGCCTGGTCGCGCTGCGTTACCTGGAGACGCAGCCGAGCGACCCGATCACCGCCGGCGTAATCTGCTGCCCGTGGCTTGGCCTCGCCTTTCGGCCGCCCCTCTGGAAGCTCGTCGGCGCGCGGCTGCTCGCCGACCTCTGGCCGACGCTTCCGGTCCGCGCGCGCATCGATCCCGAGCATCTGAGCCGCGATGCCGCGGTGAATCGCGCCTACGCCGAAGACGCAAGCGTGCACGGCGTCATGTCGCCCGGCGCGTGGCGCGAGATCCAATGGGCGCAGCGCGCCGTCCCGGCCGACGCGTACCGCATCGAGTCCCCGCTGCTGTTCTTGCTGGCCGGCGAAGACCGCATCGTGGATTGCCACCTCGCCCGCGCCTTCGCCGACGGGCTCAAGGGAGCGGTGCAGGTCCGGTGGTATCCGGAGATGTATCATGAGGTCCTGCACGATCCGCAGCGGGAGCGGGTCATGGGGGACATCCTGGCGTTCGTGGCGGAGCAGGTGCCGGCCAGCTATCTTATTGCCCGGTAGAGAGTTCCGAATAGGTTCGAAGCTCTAGGCCCGTCAAAACGGCGGACCTCGGCCGGCATGGCGATTGCGAATTAGGACCTCCCGCGATGGATGACAAAGACACGCAGCCACAGCCCGAGCGCTCGGAGAGGGAGACCCCGTCCAGCCAAACGCCCGAGGCCGCCGCTTCCGGCGCCCTGGTCGAGCCGCCCGAGGCGGCGGTCACCCGCCTCGAGACCGAGCTCGGCCAGCTCAAGGATCGGTATCTGCGGCTCGCCGCCGAGTACGACAACTTCCGCAAGCGTATACAGAAGGAGCGGACCGAGCTGTGGCAGAGAGCCCAGGCGGATTTGATCCGGCGCTTCGTGGACGCGATCGACGATCTCACCCGCTTCGCGCGCGTCGATCCCGCTCAAACCGACGCCAGGACGATGCACGAAGGCGTGGACATGGTGGCACGCAAGTTCTTGAAGCAGCTCGAGGCGGTCGGCGTGACGCGGGTGGACCAGGCCGGAGTCCCGTTCGATCCCAAGTTGCACGACGCCGTGACGACGGGACCGGCGGACGACCCGGCCAAGGACGACACGGTCGGGGCCGTGCTCCAGCCGGGCTATCAGCTCGCCGGCATGCTGATACGGCCGGCGCGGGTCGTAGTGCTCAAGTGGCAGGGGGAAGCGGACGAGCGCGGCCGGCAGCGCGGTCCGCAGGGTGAGAGCGGCTGATGGCGGCGACGAAGGACTACTATCAGGTCCTGGGCGTGCCCGAAACGGCGACAGTGGACGAGATCAAGAAGGCGTTTCGTCGCCTTGCCAAGCAGTACCATCCCGACCGGAACCCCAATAATTCCCGCGCCACCGATCGGTTCAAAGAGATCAACGAAGCGCATGACGTGCTGAGCGACCCCGACAAACGCAAGAAGTACGACCAGCTGCGCCGCTATGGCGCGTTCGCCGGCGGTGGGGGACGCGGGTTCGGTGCGGGGATGGGCGGCGGGGGCCCATCGCAGGGGGGAGGGGGAGGGGGAGGAGGGGGGGCCGGTGGAGCCGACTTCGATCTGTCCGATTTGGGGCCGTTGGGCGGGCTGGGTGATCTGTTCTCGTCGATCTTCGGGCGGCGCGGGGGCACGGGAGCGGCGGGGGGCAGCGCGGCGTGCGGACGACGAGGACGAGATCGAGACGACGATGTCGATCCCGTTCCGCGTCGCGGCGCTCGGGGGCAGGGTGCCGGTGACGCTGCCGATGACCGAGGTCTGTCCCACCTGCAGCGGCAGCGGCGCGGCGCCCGGGGCGTCCTTCTCCACCTGCCCCGAATGCCGGGGTCGCGGCTTCATCTCGTTCGGACAGGGCGGCTTTGCGGTGAATCGCCCCTGCCCCGTCTGCCGCGGCAAGGGCAAGGTCCCCTCGGAGCGGTGCCCGACGTGCGGAGGGAGCGGGGAAGTCCGCGTTGAAAAGCGCCTGATGATCACCGTGCCGCCGGGCACGGAGGACGGAACGAGGCTCCGCCTGAAGGGACAGGGTACCAAGGGCCGGGGAGACGTGGTGGTCGTAATTCAGGTCGAGCCCGATCGGTTCTTTCGGCGCGAGGGCCTGGACGTCATCTGCACGGTGCCGATCAACCTCGCCCAGGCGATGCTGGGCACGAGGATCAAGGTGAAGACGCTCGACGGCCGGCGCGTGATGCTCAGGGTGCCTTCCGGCACGCAGCACGGCCAGAGGTTCCGCCTCACGGGGCAGGGGATCGAGAAGAACGGCCGGCGAGGGGACCAGTATGTCGAGGTGAAGGTCGAAATCCCCGAACGTCTCACGCCGGAGCAGGAGGCGGCGGCGCGGGCGTTTGCAGAGAAGGCGGGGCTGAGATACTAAAGGCCTCACGTCACACGTCGCACGTCACACGTCGCGACGAATGACCGGGAATGGACTCGTGCGACGTGCGACGTGTGACGTGTGACGCCTTTCAGCCTTTCGCAATGTTCTCCGCCGTCATCTCCGTCCGCTCCCAGAAGTGCCAGAACGCGCGGTTCAAGTGCGCGGCGAGGGCCCGGTTGCCGGTCACGCGGATCCGCCGGAGCGCGAGGGCCCAACCGAGGCTCGCCATTCCCGTGATCCGGGCGACGACGTCCTCGCTGCGACCGAGGCGTCCGATGGCGCCCAGGCCGCACGCGAGCCGGCCGACCCAGGGCCCCGCCCGGGCCTGTCCCGCGGCGACCAGCTCCTCGGCGTCGGCCTCGAGCGTCACGTCCGCGCGAGCCGGCGCTCCGAGCTCGGCCCGGCAGGCGCCGTCGGCAACCGTGAGCGTCCATTCGCCGCCCGCCGGGCCGCCGAGCCGGTAGCGCATCGTCGCGCGCAGGCCCGCCGCGCGATCGGGCCGGAACAGGGACGGCCGGAAGTCGCGCAGGAACCAATCCACGAGCGGCGCGGCGTGCTCCGGGTCGAGACCGCCGGTCCAGCGCCGGTTCGCCATCAGCAGGTCGCGCTCGTGGAACACGTTGTCCGCGAACTGGACCAGAAACAGCGAGCGTACGCGGACGCGGCCGACGAAGAACCACGCCGGCTTTTGCCAATCGGCGTCGCTCATCCGGCGATACATTCCCATGATGGCGTCGAGCTCGCGGCGAAACTCGGTCAGCAACGCGGCGGGCGGCGTGGCCCGGCGACGCGCCACCTCGCGCGTGTTGCGCGCGAACGTATCGAATTCGGGGGGAGCGGCGGGGTTGCCCGCAAGGGCGCGGTCGAGCACCTCGCGGAAGTTCACCGGGATGGTGCTCGCCATGTGCGCGAGCACGTCCCGGGCCCGAAAGCCGAGGTAGGGGGTGACGCGCTCCCAATCCGGTCCGTTGAGGCTTGCCAGCGTTCCGTCGAGGCGCGCGTAAAACCGGTCGGCGAGGCCGAGCCAGTCGGTGCGGGTGAGGCGGGTGAAGTCGCCCATACGCCATGACGTTCGCCCACTTGGCCTGGGACCGCAACCGCTTCCCCACCCTATCCGTATGCTGTACTATGCTGCATTAGTGCCACAACCAGGAGATCGGGCGCGTGAAGAAGCCATTGCCGCAACTGGGCGTGCGGGGCGTGCTTGCGATCATCGTCACCACGGCGTTCTCGCCCGCCGCTCAGGCTCAGACCGACAGCGGCGGGTCCCCGCCGTCCCCGCGGCCCCCCCGGCCGCCCTACACGGCAGCGGACGTGCATTTCATGTCCGGCATGATTCTCCACCACGCACAGGCCGTGGTGATAGCCGGCTGGGCCCCGACGCACGGCGCGAGTCAGTCGATGCGCGCGCTGTGCGAACGCATCGTCGTGGGCCAGCGCGACGAGATCGCGCTCATGCAGCGTTGGCTCGGGGAACGCCATGAAGCAGTTCCCGAAGCGGACGCATCGCACACCATGATGCCGGGGATGGATCCCTCGATGATGATGCCGGGGATGCTGACGCCCGAGCAGCTGGCGGAGCTGGACCACGCCCGGGGAACCGAGTTCGACCGGCTGTTTCTGCGGTTCATGATCCAGCACCACCAGGGCGCGATCACCATGGTCAATCAGCTCTTCGGCTCGCAGGGCGCGGGAGAGGAAGAGGGCGTCTTCCGGTTGGCCTCGAACATATACGCCGATCAGGTCACCGAAATCGGCCGCATGCAGCGGATGCTCGCCGTCCTCGTGCTTCAAGAGCGCAACCCATGAGGAGCCCGTCGTCCCGCAACCGTCCACTCGCTCCCCTCACAGGAATCAGCCATGGAATCTGCCCTCACGGTCCGCGGTCCACTGCGTTCTCTCTCACTCGCAATCGCGGTGTTCTCCCTCGCGGCGTGCGCCTCGTCGTCGAGCAGTGCGGGGGAGCGCCTGTCGACTCCGGCGCCCGGCAAGGACGCGCGCGTCGGACTCCGTGCGGGACTCATGGACGCCGGCCAGGCGGCCTGGAATCTGCGGCTGGTGGCGAACACGCCCCCGTCCGAGAAGTTTGTGGGCGTCACCAACTCCGACCTGTCGTTCATCGGTCACTACGTCATTCAGGGCAATTACAACGGCTTTGAGGTCTGGGACATTTCGAACCCCGCCCGGCCGACCCTGAAGATCGGGTACCTCTGCCCGGCGTCGCAGAGCGACGTCTCCGTCTACAGGAACCTGCTCTTCGTCTCGGGAGAGGGCATGGGCGGCCGCCTCGACTGCGGCACGCAGGGCGTGCACGACTCGGTCAGCGCGGAGCGATTGCGGGGCATCCGGATCTTCGACGTCAGCGACATCGCCAATCCGAAGTACCTCGCGAACGTGCAGACCTGCCGGGGCTCGCACACCCACACCGTGGTGATCGATCCGCACGACACGGCGAACGTGTACATCTACGTCTCCGGCTCGGCTCCGGTGCGCTCGCCCAACGAGCTGCCGGGATGCGTGAAGGCGCCGCCGGACTCGAACCCGAGCAGCGCCCTCTTCCGGATCGAGGTCATCAAAGTGCCGCTCGCGGCTCCGCAGCAGGCCGCGATCGTGAGCTCACCGCGGATCTTCGATTCGCTGACCGAGGCACCCCGACACGCGGAGGCGCCGGAAGACATCGCGGCCGCCGCCCAGGCCGCCGCGGCGGCGCGAGCGAGGGGTGGGTTCACGGCGAGCGTGAGCGGCATGGAATACGTCCTGCCGCCACAATTCATCGGTCCGATGCTCGACAGCGTCGTCAGGACTCGGCAGGGGACGGGCGCGCCGACGGGCGCCGACAGCGCCGCGCTGCGGGCGGCCATCCAGGGGATCGTGGACGCGCTGGTCGGCGCCACGCCGTCCGGGACGAAAAACGGCGTACGCCCCGGGCCGTCCCAGTGCCACGACATCACCGTGTATCCCGCGATCGGGTTGGCCGGCGGCGCGTGCGGCGGGTACGGCCTGCTGCTCGACATCCGCGACGCGGCCAATCCCAGGCGGATCGGCGCCGTGGCCGACTCGAACTTCTCCTACTGGCACTCGGCGACGTTCAACAACGACGGGACCAAGCTTCTCTTCTCCGACGAGTGGGGCGGTGGCGGAGCGCCCAAATGCCGCGCGACCGACAAGCCCGAGTGGGGCGCGGACGCGATCTTCACGCTGGCCGACGACCGGATGACGTTCCAGAGCTACTACAAGATGCCGGCGCCACAGACCCAGTTCGAGAACTGCGTGGCCCACAACGGCTCGCTCATTCCGATCCCGGGGCGCGACATCATGGTGCAGGGCTGGTATCAGGGCGGCATCTCCGTCTTCGACTGGACCGATCCGGCACACCCGAAGGAAATCGCGTTCTTCGACCGGGGTCCGGTGGACTCGACCAAGTTGGCGAGCGGCGGATCGTGGTCCGCGTACTGGTACAACGGGTACATCTACAGCTCCGAGATCGCCCGCGGGCTCGACATCTTCGAGCTCAAGGCCGGCCCATTGGTCTCGCAAAACGAGATCGACGCCGCGAAGCTCGTGCACCTGGACTTTTTCAATACGCAGGACCAGCCGAAGCTCGTCTGGCCCGCGAGCTTCGCGGTGGCGCGCGCGTACCTGGACCAGCTGGCGCGGTCGAACGGCCTGGCGGCCCCGCGGGTGGCGGCGCTGCGGCGCGCGCTGGAGCGCGCCGAGAAGCTCTCCGGGCAGCCGCGCCGGGATGCGCTGACGCAGGTTGCGAGGGAACTGGACGGCGACGCGCAGGGCGCGGGGGATCAAGCCAAGGTGCGGATGCTCGCGACGGCGGTCACGGACCTCGCGAACGCGCAACCCTGATCGCCGATCCGGGCACAGGTCAGAAGTCCAGCCGGCGCAGATACTGAAAGTTGCTGCGCGCGGCCGCCAGCTCATCGGCCGCGCCTTCCTGCTCCACGTAACACGGTTTGTCGTTGATCGCCGGCACCGCGCTCAGAAAGCGCTTGAAGTCGAACACGCCGCGACCCAGCTCCACGTCGCTGGAACGGTCGGCGACGACGTCCTTGAGATGGAAGGTCCAGTAGAGATCGCGATACTTCTCGAGATATCGCATCGGGTCTCCACCGCCCATCACCATGTTGCCGACATCGAGCTGCAGCCGTACCAGCGATGGCTGGAGACGCCCGACGAAGACGTCATAGGGCACGGTGCCGTCGATCGGCGTCATGTGATCGGCCTCGTTGTGGAACGCCAGCCAGACACCTGCGCGCCGGGCGATGGCTCCCGCCGCGTTGAAGCGATCGGCCCATTCGCGCCAGTCGTCGAGCGTGCGCTGCGTGTCCGGCGTGAAGCTCGGGACGATGAGATACTCGTGCCCCAGGAGCTTCGCCGTCTCGAGGCTTCGCTCCCACCCAACCAGGATGACCGCGGGCGACACGTGCGCCGACGGCGCGCGGAGCCCCTCGGTCTTCAGCGCGGCGGCGACCTGCGCGGGCGTGCGGCCAAAGTTGCCGAACGACCAGAGGAGCTCGACGTCGGTGTAGCCGATCGCGCGGATCGCGGCGAGCGTGCGCTCGGGATCACGAGCCATCGCGTGGCGCACGGCGTATAGCTCGAGCCCGATGCGCTGCAGCTGCCTGGCCGAACCCCGGAGAGACGGCGCGAGCAGCCCACCAGCCGCAGCCGCGCCGAGTGTGTGAATGAACGCGCGTCGTTCCATGGTCACTCCCGAAAGGCGACGGGGCTCAAACCGCGAGGCCAACGGCTCTTTGGATAGGTTAGCGCTGAATCTGCGCGAGCGTGAGAGGCGGCCGTCGATCGCGGCGGGGCGCGGATGGACGCCGGGTACCGTCTCACGGCAGCGCCGTCTGCTGCATCGCCACCGCCTGCCAGCGGCCGTCCCGCCGGAGAAAGACGCGCGTGTACCGGATCTTTCCGGCGAACGGGATGCCGCGAAACGTGCCGGTGTTGTCGGCGATGCCGGTTAGCACGGCGACCTCGCCGTAGATCCGCACGGTCAGGCTGTCGTACTTCACCGACGTCAGCCGCAGCGCGCCGCTTGCGATATCGCGGATGTTGTCCGCTTTGGTACGGAGCTGGCCGAGCCGCGAAATCTCGACGAACTCGTCGGCGACCATGCGTGCAAGCGCCGCCGTATCGGCCCGCAGCAGGGCCTGCGCGCGATTCGCCTCGACAGCACGCACGGAGTCCTCCACCGCCCAGGCGCCTGCTCCTTCCTGGGCGGCGAGGTGAGAGACGTGGAGGCCGAGGACCAGCAGCGACATCGCGACCAGAGCAGTTCGGTACATGAGGTGTCTCCGTGCGCCTCGCGGTGATGGCTTCGAACCCTTTCCTGCTCGAACATGGACGCCGTTCCGTGTGTCGACTCATTGCCGAACGTCCTGGCTTTCCACTGGGCGATGGGATACCCCTCAACGAGACCCCCGCCCCTTCAGGCGCCTGCTAGTGCCGTTCCAACTTTTTGCGCCTAGTTCCCCTTCGCCGAATGAGCTCTTTGGTCACGACTATCCCGGTTCTGCGATTAGTCCTGAAAAGTTGGAACGGCACTAGGCAGCGGCGTTCCCGGGGCGGCGGGGGCGTCGCACCAGCTCGCCCCCGCAGTTGGGGCAGACCTGCGCCATGGCCGTCGCGCAGTCCGCGCAGAAAGTGCACTCGAACGTGCAAATGTGGGCCTCGGCGTCCGGAGGCAGGGGGCGGCCGCACTTCTCGCAGCGGTTCCGCATCTCGAGAGCCATGGGTCAGGGCCGTCTGAGTCGAGGAGCCTTGCTGGTAAGATAGTCCCGCTCCGGGATGCTCGCCGTTCGTTCCGCCGCGGCGCGGTAGTGCAGCATGGCGCGTTCGTGGTCACCGGCCATCTCGAGCAGATGCGCGCGGACGGCATGGAGGCGGTACTGGCGGTACTGCTCTCCTAACGTTTCTCAAACGCCACGAAGGCCACCCGGCGACTATCAGGCGACCATGAAGGAACGTTGATGGTGCCCTGACCGCCTAGGAAGGGCGGCGTCAGATCGCGCACCGAACCATCGCGCAAGTCCATGAGACGAAGCTGCACCTGCTTGCCGAACGGATGATCCTCGCCCTGCTCTTCGAGGTAAGCGAGGAACACCACCCAGCGCCCGTCGGGTGACGGGTGCGGGAACCAGTTGGAGTGGGCATCGCGAGTGAGCTGTTCGGCCCGACTGCCGTCCGAGCGCATGCGCCAGATCTCCATCTTCCCACTACAGAATGAGTTGTAGTAGATGAACTCTCCGTCGGGTGCATAGTCGGGGCCGTCATCGAGGCCGGGGCAGGTGGTCAGGCGTCGCTCCTCTCCACCGCCCACCGGGATGGCATAGATGTCCCACTCGCCATCGCGACGCCCAACGAACGCCAGCGTCTTTCCGTCAGGAGACCATCCATGCCAGAAGCTCGGCGCCTTCGCGGTCACCTTCACCGGTGTCGGGCTGCCGAGGATCGGAAGGATGTAGATGCTGGACGCGAGCCAGTCCTGCTTCGGGTCCGCGATGTGCTCGGCGGCATGATGGCTCAGGACGAGGTACCTGCCGTCAGGTGAGATACCGTGATCGTTGTTCACTCGGGTGGCGAATCCGGTGGGTATCTCCTGAAGGCGCTT
>QHVD01000195.1 GCA_003222235.1 Gemmatimonadota bacterium
GACGGTGTTCGTCGCCCATAACGTGCGCTTCGACTGGACGTTCCTCCTGGTCGAGCTCGAGCGTGCGCGCTCGCTCTTGCTCCAGGGTCCGCGGGTCTGCACGCTCCGCCTGGCCCGGCGCCTCGTCCCGGCCCTCGAGTCGCGCAGTCTCGACACCCTGGCGCGGTTCTTCGGGATCGAGATCGAGCGCCGCCACCGGGCGGGCCCGGATGCGTGCGGCCGCCACGGCGCGGATTCTGCAGCGCCTGGTAGGGATCGCGAAAGAGCGAGGCGCGGTGACACTGGCGGACTTGATGCAATTGCGGATTTCGTATTGCGGATTGCGGATTCGACCCGCGGCCTTTCAATCCGCAATCGAATGACGCACACCACTCTCACCGTCGGCCGCCTGACCTGCCACGCCCTCGAGGCCGGGAGGCAGCACCTGGACGGCGGGGCCATGTTCGGCGTCGTGCCGAAGCCCTTGTGGGAGCGGCGCATCGCCCCGGACGACCGCAACCGCATCCCGCTGGCGCTGCGCTGCCTCCTCGTGGAGCACGACGCGGGGCTCGTGCTGATCGACACGGGGCTCGGCAACAAGGAAAGCGACAAGTTCAGGGACATCTACGGCGTCGAGAACGAGGGCAGAGACGGGCGCACCCGCCTCGAAGACGCGCTCGCCGAGCTCGGCCACCGGCCCGAGGAGGTGCGCTGGGTGATCAACACTCACTTGCACTTCGACCACGCCGGAGGCAACACGTGGTGCACCGGGGAGGGGCGCATCCTCCCCACGTTTCCGCGGGCGACTTACGTGGTGCAGCGGGGGGAGCTCGAGTTCGCGCGCCACACCAACGAGCGCACCCAGGCGAGCTATCCCGCGCACAACTTCGAGTCCATCCGGTTCCAGACGGTGGAGGGGGAGGTCGACGTGCTGCCGGGCATCCGCTGCGTTCCCACGCCCGGGCACGTCCCCTACCACCAGTCCGTCGTGGTCGAGAGTGGGGGCGAGCGCGCGTGCTTCGTCGCGGACCTGGTGCCGACGACGGCCCACTTGCCGCTGCCCTGGATCATGGGCTACGATCTCGAGCCGCTGGTGACGCTGGAGAGCAAGCGGCGGCTGTATGGGAGGGCGGAAGCGGAGGGGTGGCTGCTGGTGTTCGAGCACGACCCCGAAGTGGTAGCGGGTCGGCTGGGGCGGGACGGCAAGGGGTTCGGGCTTGTGGAGCCGCGCGGGCGCGGCTAACTTGGTGCCCACAATACGGTAAGCGGGCGCCTCGGGCGCCTCACCCGCTGCCTCTCCGGGTCTCGGAGAGTGCCCTAGGGTTCCGATGACGTGAGCCTTCAGCCGTCAGCGATCAGCCACTGACGGCTGACGGCTGATAGCTGAGGGCTCACGAGTGCGGATTCCGGGGCGGCTGGAATCCGCTTTTCTCTTTTGAGGAGGAGAACCGAACCTGGCGATCGAAAGCACCAACAACAAAGCGCCGCGCATCCGGGTGAACCGGCAGATCCGGATCAGTCCCATTCGGGTCATCGCTCCGGACGGGGCGCAGCTCGGAGTGATGACCGTCGAGGAAGCGCTCGCCGCGGCGCAGGCGCGTGGGCTCGACCTCGTCGAGGTGGCGCCGCTGGCGCGGCCCCCCGTCGCGAAGATCATGGATTACGGGAAGTTCAGGTTCGAGCAGGCCAAGGCGGCGCGCGCGGCGAAGAAGAAGCAGCATGTCATCCACCTCAAGGAAGTCAAGTTTCGGCCCGGGATCGACGACCACGATTTCGCGTTCAAGACCCGCCACGCGCGGGAGTTCCTCGAGGACGGCAACAAAGTGAAGGTGACGATGATGTACCGCGGCCGGCAGATGGCACACATCGATCTCGGACGCGAGGTGCTGGACCGGGTCGCGACCGCGCTCCGGGACGTGGCCAAGATCGAGCAAGAGCCGAAGCTCGAAGGGCGCAACATGTCGATGGTGTTGGCGCCGAAATAAAAGGTGCACCATGCCCAAGCAGAAATCCAAACGCGCGCTCCGGAAGCGCGTCCGGCTGACGGGGAAAGGCCGGTTGCGCCGCCACCGCGCCTACAAGAGTCATATCCTGACCAAGAAGCATCCGAAGCGGAAACGGCACCTGCGCAAGGCCGCGCTGGTGTCCCACGCCGACGAGCGTCGCCTCAAGCGTCTGCTGATGACATAAGGAGCGCCCATGCCTCGCGTCAAAAGCAACGTCGCGCGCCTGAAGCGCAAGAACAAGATCATGAAGCTCGCCAAAGGGTACTTTGGCGGGCGCAGCAAGCTTTGGAAGGCCGCCAAGGAGTCCGTCGAACGGGCCCAGAAGTACGCCTACCGCGATCGCCGTCGCAAGAAGGGGGACTTCCGGCGCCTCTGGATCACGCGCATTAACGCCGCCGCGCGGCTGCACCAGTTGTCCTACAGCCGCATGATGAACGGCCTGCGGCGCGCTGGGGTCGAGGTCAACCGCAAGGTCCTGGCGGATCTCGCCGTGCGTGATCCCGCGGCATTCGGGCAGCTGGCGGAGGTCGCGAAGCGGGCGCTCTGACCATGCGCGACCTCCTGGCAGCCCTCTCCGAGCTGCGGGAGCGTCTGAAGGAGATTCCGCAGGCGGACGAGCGCCGGCTCCAGGACTTGAAGACCGAAGTCCTCGGGCGCAAAGCCGGCGCGCTCACTGAGCTTCTCACTACGCTGCCGCAGCTTGAGCCGGCCTCCCGCAAGGCGGTGGGCGCGGCGGCGAACGCCCTGAAGCGCGAGTTCGAGGCGGCGTTCGAGGCGCGCGAGCGCGAGCTGAAGCGCGCGCCGGACCGCGCGGCCGGCCTGGACCTGACCATGCCGGGCCGGGCGCAGTGGCGGGGCGGCCTGCATCTCGTCACCCAGGTCGTGGACGAGATCTGCGAGATCTTCCGCGAGCTCGGCTTCACGCGCGCCGTGGGCCCCGAGATCGAAACCGAGCGCTACAACTTCTACGCGCTGAACTTCCCCCGGGACCACCCCGCCCTGGACGCCCAGGACTCCTTCTACCTGGGCGAGGACCTGCTGCTGCGAACCCACACCTCGCCCGTACAGATTCGCACGCTCGAGCGCTACCCGCCGCCCATCCGGGTGGTGATCCCGGGACTGGTGTACCGGCGCGACCCGTTCGACGCCTCGCACTCGCCGGTTTTCGAGCAGCTCGAGGGCCTCGCCGTGGACGAGGGGATCACCTTCGTGGACTTCAAGGCCACGCTGGCCGCCTTCGCTCGGAGGTTCTTCACCGCGGACACCCGGGTGCGGTTTCGCCCGTCGTTCTTCCCGTTCACCGAGCCATCGGCGGAGATGGACGTGCAATGCCAGATCTGCGGGGGGGCGGGGGCGGGCTGCCCGACGTGCAAGCAAACCGGCTGGATGGAGATCCTCGGCTCCGGGATGGTGCATCCGGCCGTGCTCGAGAACTGCGGAGTGGACAGTGACAGGTACACCGGCTTCGCCTGGGGCATGGGCCCCGAGCGCATCGCGATGAGCCGCCACGGGATTCCGGATATCCGGCTCTTCTTCGAGAGCGACGTGCGCTTCCTCGCGCAGTTCGCCGGGGGTGTGCGATGATCGTCTCGCGCCGCTGGCTGGAGGCGCTGCTCGGGCGGCCGCTCGACGCCCGCGAGGTTGCCGAATGGCTGACGGGTCACGTCGCCGCCGTCGACGCCGTCCAGCCGCTGCATCAGGACCTGGGCGACATCCTCGTCGCCCGCGTGCTGGACGTGAAGCGGCACCCGAACGCCGACCGGCTGTCGGTCTGCCTCGTCGATGCAGGCGCGGGCGCCGTGCAAGTCGTGTGCGGCGCGCCCAACGTACAGGCCGGCAAGAGCTATCCATATGCGCCCGTCGGCGCCGTCCTCCCCGGCGGCATCGCGCTCGAGAAGAAGACGATCCGCGGCGTCGAATCGAACGGCATGCTGTGCTCGGCGAAGGAGCTCGGGCTCGGGTCCGATCACGCTGGGATTCTGGAGCTCGACACTCCCGCGATTCCGGGCACCCGGTTCCTCGAAGCCGTACCGGTGGAGGATCACCAGCTCGTCATCGACGTGCCGGCGAACCGCCCGGACTTGCTGTGTCACAAGGGAGTGGCGCGCGAGCTCGCGGCGTCGCTCGGCGCGAGTGTCAAGCTGCCGCCGATACCGCCCGGACAGACGGACGGGCGGACCGGCAGTCTGTCCGCCCGTCCGCTCGTCCGCCAGACCACGCGGGGGGTCGTGGACGGGGTGGACATCCGTCTCGAGGATCCTGAAGGTTGCCCGCGTTACCTGGCGGCGGTCATCCGCGGCGTGCAGGTGGGCCCGAGCCCCGGCTGGCTCGCCCAGCGCCTCACCAGCGTCGGCCAGCGGCCGATCAGCAATGTGGTGGACGCCACCAACTACGTCCTGTTTGAGCTGAACCAGCCGCTGCACGCGTTCGACCTCGCAAAGCTGCGCGGCCCGGCCGTCGTGATCCGCAGGGCGAAGCCGGGGGAGAAGATCGTGACGCTGGACGGTGTCGAGCGGGCCATGACGGCCGAGATGACGGCCATCTGCGACGCGGAGCGGCCGACCATCGTGGCAGGCGTGATGGGGAGCGCCGAGTCGGAAGTCACGGCGAGCACCACGGACGTAGTGCTGGAGTGCGCGTACTTCCAGCCCCCTCGGATCCGGAGGACCCGGCGCGCCCTCGGACTGTCGAGCGAGTCGAGCTACCGCTTCGAGCGGGGCATTGACCTCCTGGGCATGCCGGACGCCATGCGCCGGGGGGTGGAGCTGATCATGGCGGTCGCGGGCGGGGAGTTGCGCGCGCCGCCGCTCGACCTGTGGCCCGAGCCCGTGCAGGAGAAGACGATCTTCCTCCGCCCCGAGCGACTCTCCCAACTCCTGGGCGTGCCCATCGAGCGCGCCGAGATCGAGCGGCACCTCTCGGGCGTAGGATTCTTCGTGGCGCCGAAGGACGGGCGCCTCGCGGTCCAGGTTCCCGGGTGGCGCCCGGACGTGATCCGCGAAGTCGATCTGGTCGAAGAAGTCGCCCGCCTCAAGGGCTACGATGCCTTCCCGGATGAGCTCCGGCCCTACCGGCCAAGCGCAGTCCCCGATGCCCCCGTCGAGCGCGCCAAGGCGAGGGTGCGCGAGCAGCTCGTCCGCGGCGGTTTCCTCGAGGCCCGCACGCTGCCCCTGGGGCCCCCGCCCCCGGATGGCGCCGACGCCGTGGCGCTTCGGAACCCGATGTCGGCGGAGGAGGCCCACCTCCGGCGCCGGCTTCTGCCCGGGCTCGTCCGGCGTGTGGAGTACAACTGGTCGGCGCGAAACCGCGACATCCGGCTCTTCGAGGTGGGAACCGTCTTCCGTGCGGCCGGACCGGAACTGCTGATCGGGAAGGGAGGGGGCGGGCCGGAGGAGTGGACTTCGGTGGCGGCGGTGCTGACCGGTGCCCGGCACCCGCCGCACTGGTCTGAG
>QHVD01000599.1:0-312 GCA_003222235.1 Gemmatimonadota bacterium
AACTGGGGCGGGTGGATTCGAACCACCAACTTCCCGGTTAACAGCCGGGCGGTCTGCCAGTTGACCTACACCCCAATGGCACCGCAGCCACCCCCCACACCGTCAACGGGCGCCGGCAGCCAGACGCACAGACGCGCAGCGGTAGACAGGCGTGGGGAGCCAGGAAAACCAACGCCCCCGCATCCACTGAGATCCGGGGGCGTCGAGCGAGCAGTTTGCTTAACGCTACGCCGCCCCGCGTCCGGAATTCGGATTCAGGCTCCGGTTGCTATTCGAGCCGGGTACGGCGAACGTCATCATGGGCCAACACTA
>QHVD01000599.1:390-2554 GCA_003222235.1 Gemmatimonadota bacterium
AGCTGCTCCAGAGGAGCGCGCTGCCGCGCGACGGGCTGGACGCGCACGTCGCCACCACGCTCGTGGCCAGGGACGCGAACGGGCTCGTCGGCACCGCCGCGCTGGAGCTGTACGGCACGGCGGCCCTGCTCCGCTCCGTGGCCGTCGCGGCGGAGCAACGCGGCCGGGGACTCGGGGCCGCGCTCACCGCCACCGCGCTCGACCTCGCCCGCCGCCGCGGCGTGCGCACCGTCTACCTCCTGACCGAGACGGCCGCCGAGTTCTTCCCCAGGTTCGGGTTCCGGCCCATCCCCCGCCCCGCCGTGGATCCCGCCGTGCTCGGCTCCGCGGAGTTCACGACCGCCTGCCCCGCGAGCGCGCTGGTGATGGCCCGGACCCTCTGACGAAGCGGCCTCCCGTTCTTCATCGCGGGCGGATCGGTCCCGTGACCTCCGCCCTCACCGGATAGCCCTCGAGCTGAGCAGGGATGCGCCGCCGGGCGGCATCGCTCGAGTCGGCCAGAAACACGCGGATGCACGGGGTGCCGTCACACAGCCCGATCGCCGTGCCGACCACGCCCGGCAGCGCGCGGAGCGAGTCGCCATGCGCCGCGAGGACGGCTTCGATGGTCTTCGAAGTCACCGCCGGCGCTCCCTGGCGCTCGCTCCGGCCGGCGCAGGCCGCAAGCACGCCCGATAACAGGACCGTCGCGAGCGCGCGCCTACGGTCTCCTCACGGTGATCGACGTGCCGTTACTGTCGCCGTCCGGGTCCTGGTTGGCGCTCGGATCGTACGTCTGGCCCGGCATCGTCACGTTGGTGACCGTGAAGGTCACGAACCTGGTTCCCCTCTTAAGCGACGGGACCAACACGATGCAGGTCCCGTTGCCACCGAGGTCGCCCGTGATGCACTGGCTCGCATTCAGGTTATTGACCCTCCACCTGCCCGTGACGGTGGCGCCGTTCACCGGGTCGTGATTGGCATCGTCCACCGTGATCTCGACGGTGGCCGACCAGGTGTTCCCGTTGCTCAACGGCGTGCCGTCCAGGTTGCCGACGTGAATCAGGGTTGACGGCGAGTTCACCGTCACCGTCGTCGAGGCCTGGTTGTTCGCCGCATTTTCGTCGGTGAAGTCGTGGCTCGCTGTGAGCGTATGGTTGCCGATCGAGCTGGCGGTCGTGTTCCAGCTGAACGTCAGCGTGGTGGAGGCGCCCGCCGCGAGGCCGGGGACACTCTGCGGCGCGATGGTCACGTTGTCCGGCGCCTCCTGGAGCGTCACGTTGAAGCTCGCGCTCACGGCCTCGGTGCCCACGTTCTTGACGGTGACTACGACGTTCGCGGTGGCGCCCTGCGTGACCGCGCCGGGAGCGCTGATGCTCGAGATCGCGATGTCGGAGGCGAGCGGAGGCGAGCGGAGTCGGCGGCGCGCTGCCGTCCACGTGCACGCCGAAGTAGTTCAGCACCAGGTCGATGCGATTCGCGATCGTCTGGCTGGAGCTGCCGGCGAACAGCAGTCCCACCGGGTTCTTGTTCTGATCGTCTGACACGATCAGCGACCCCGAGTCGCCGCCGCCCGAGAAGGAGCCCGGCTCGATGATCAGCTGATCGACGTACGTCGCCGACTTGAGACAGAAGATGATGAACACTTCGTAGCACACCGTCACGGTGCCGTTGATCCCCGTGATCTGCCCCTTCGTCAGCTTCGTGGTGCGGCCGTACTTCTGCACGTTGAGGCCGAGCAGGGCGGTCTTATCGTCGAAGACGCCGTCGTTGTTCGCGTCGCCGAAGATCGCGGCGCTCGGCGTGCCATAGCCGTCGTCGGTCGGAGTGGCGTTGCCCAGGTCGCCCGTGCTGGACAGCGCGATGGCGGCATCGATCGTATTGGCGCCGCCGGAGAAGTCGATCTGCTTGAAGGCGAACAGCGTCCCGATCTGGTCCGCCGGGGCGGTGCCGCCGTCGTACGGGCCGGGCTGGAGCGCCGGGTCGCCGATGCTGGCATCGTTGCTGTTGGCGAGCACGTGATTGTTGCTGAGCACGTAAACGTGGCCGGAGCCGTCGGCGACCCGGGCGCCGATGGTGCCCGCCGTGATGTCCGGGTGCCCGACCGAGAAGCCGGGCGGCGCGGGGCGCTGCCGGGTCGTCGGATCGCTGAACGCGATGAACTGCCCGGTGACCTGCGCGGCCA
>QHVD01000196.1 GCA_003222235.1 Gemmatimonadota bacterium
CCCGTCTGCAGTACGCGCTGCCGTGGCCGGGACAGTAAGGAACCGCGGCCCTACGGGGTCAAGCCGCCCAGAGGTGATCGAGGCGGTAGTTGCGCCGCCCGCGACGCCACCGTGTCCAGGTCGCCCCCCAGCGCGTCCATCCGGCGCTGGAACTGGATGTCGATCAGGAACAGTCCCACGACGTACGCCGTGAGATTCACCGCGAAGATCAGCTCGAAGATCAGCGGAAACGGCAGCCACAGCCCGAAATAGAGCGCGAACCGCTTCACACCGGGATCGAGCCGCGAGCGGTCGGCGATGCTCGTCATCAGCAGGATCGCGGCGAGGGCGAGTAGCGCGAGCTTGACCGGCACCACCCCGGCGACCGCGAAGCCTGCGAAGATCACCGCCTCCGAGGCGCGGTCCAATCGCGTGTCCAGCCGCCGCCCCGCCTCGGACGCGAGCCCGAACTCGCGCGCGATCCCGCCGTCGATCCCATCGAGCACCTGCCCGAACGCCATGAGCCCGAGCCCCCAAGTCAGGCGGCCCGCCGCGATGGCGAGTCCGGCGGCGACGCTGACGCCGAACGCCGCCCACGTCACCTGCGCCGGCGAAAGCCCGAGGGAGACGTGGCAGAACTTGAGCAGCGGCCGCATCGAGCGGTCGAGCGCTCTCCCGATCCCCGGGGCGAAGTCATACATGGGTGCGGCTCCAATAGATCGCGACGTTCAGCGCGAGCAGCACCGCGAACAGCACCCCCTCTTTCACCCGGTCCGGGATGCCTGTCAACCAGCCGCGCGTGACGCGGGTCGAGTAGGGATAGAAGGGCATCTTCTCGAACCGCACGCTGTAGTCCATCGCCACGTGGATCGCAAAGAACACCAGCGGCACGACCGTGGCGAGGAACCAGCAGAGGGGCAGGATCCAGAGCAGCGCCACGGGTTCCTGGAGCGAGGAGCGCCAGTAGTAACCGCGCCTGTCCCGCAGCCCCACGGTGCGGAGGTAGAACGGGGCTTTGAGGGCGTGGTCCACGTCCACTCCGACGCCGAACGCGTAGGCGAGCACCGTGTCGCGGCGATCGAGTCCCATCGCCTGCACGCCGAGCGTGGTGGCAAGGATGTGGGTGACGATCGTCATCTACTCACCCCCCGGGTCTCACACCCGTTCCCCCTCTCCACACTGTGGAGAGGGGATCAGGGGGTGAGGCCCGGCGACCCGAGAGCCACACCAGTGCGAGGCCGACGCCGATCCACGCGATGTCCCGCAGCCGGCTCACGATCGCGGTGTACACGCCCAGCGCCGGGTCGAGGCCGAGAAGCTGGAACATCAGGTAGAGCGAGCCTTCTTTGGTGCCGACCTCGAACGGCACGATGAACATCACGTTCTGGATCAGCGAGGTGAGGCCGCCGATGACGTAGGCCTGGAGATAGGTGATGTTCAGGCCGACGCCCAGCGCGATGAGCACGTACTCGACCATCAAGACGGCGCGACTGAGATACTCGAGCCCCAACGCCTGGAGGAAGCGATACGGGCGTCGGTGATAGAACTCGGCGATCTGCTCGTCCATCTGGGCGAGCGTGGCGCGCCGCGGCTCGAGGCGCCGCGCCAGCGGCGCGAGCAGCGGCAACCGGTGCAGCAAGTTCAGCGCGCGCTCGAGCACGCCCCGGCGGTGCCCCGTCAGGAGGAGCGCGGACAGCGCCGCGAGCACCGCGCCAGCGACGCCCAGGCCGACCAGGACGCCCGCGTGATGCGGCAGAAGCAAAGCCCCGAGCACGACCGCCGTCAGGGCGCTGAGCAGCATCCCGAGCGTGTGCAGTATCTGATAACTCACCGCCGACCCCGCCGCCCGCCGCACGCCCAGCCACGAGGACACCGCGGCGATCTTGAACGGCTCACCGCCGACGTTGACCATCGGAGTCATGAAGTTCAGGGAGAACCCGGCGACGGTGATCGCCCAGGTCCGCCAGAACGGTGGCCGGCTCGGTTCGTCGGCCATGATGAGCCACCACGCCGCCGCGTTGCAGACGCACACCACCCCGTAGAGCAACATGATGGGGACGAACAGCCAGCCGGTCTGAACGGCGTCGGCGACGAGCTTTCCCAACCCGATGCGCGCGACCAGGTAGGCGAAGACCGCGGAGCCGCCGGCGAACAACAGTAGCTGGAGCTTGCGGCTCACGCCCCGTCCGAAATCGCGACCTTGCAGCCGGTCCGCGCCGCCTCGTAGGCGTGCTCCACCACGGAGGCGACGCGCCGGATGTCCTCCAGATAGGGATCGGGCGCGGCGCCGTGGTCGAGCGCCGCCACGAACGACGCGAACAGCTCGGCGAACCACCGGTGATAGGCCGACTTGTCGAGCTCGGCTGAAACGTCCAGGCGCTCGACCAGGCCGCGCCGCTCGAGGCGCAGCTCACCACCGAGCCACTCGATCGAGCCCGCATCACCGATGAAGCGGATGCGGTTGTCCCGCCGCCGCGCCGCCCACGTGAAAAACATGGTCACCAGGCGCTCGGGGTACGCGAAGTGAAGCGAGGCCGTGTCCTCGACCTCGTAGTCGCGGTGCCGTAATCGGCCGGTCCACGCGCTCACCTCGCCGGGCACCCCGGCGATGTCGAGCAATTGATAAATGAAGTGGGTCCCGTGGTCGAGCAGGACCCCGCCCCGCCCGGCCGCGCTCGTGCCGCGCCACGGGGTGTCGCCCCCCCCTCCCCCTCCCCCTCCCTGGCGGCCAGGGTCAGCCATGAGCCGGTAGACCGAGAACTCGGCGAGATGCCAACGCCCGATTGCGCCCTCGTCGAGCCACTGCTTCACCTGCGTCCAGGCCGGGCTGAACCGGTACTGGTGGCATGGCATCACCAGGCGCCTCCGCGCACGCGCCGCCGCCGCGATGCGGTCCGCCTCCGCGCGCGTCACCGCCACCGGCTTCTCGCACAGCACGTGGTAGCCCTGCTCGAGCCCCCACAGCGTGAGGTCGAGGTGGGTCGCGGTGGGCGTGCAGACATCGATGAAGTCCGCCGGGGGCGCGCCGGCGAGCTGCTCCCGGCGGGAGAGCAGCGGGATGCCGTCAACCGGCGCCAGGTCGGGCGCGCTGTCCACGAGCGCTACGATCGCGACCCGCCGGCGCACGCTCGGGGCCTCGAGAAACGCCGGCAGGTGCGCCTGCCGCGCGATCCCGCCTGCCCCGATGACTGCGCCGCGGTACCGCCTGGGCTCAGCCGACGCGGGCGTAGACATTCGGCTGCTCCGCGAGGGCGTCGGCGAGGACGGCGGCATTCCACTCGTGCACCAGCAGGAGCAGCACGAGCAGGAGGCTCATGGGCACCGCCTCTGCCCAGAGAAAGGCCGAGATGTGATGTCCGAGCCCCGCCGCGCCGAGCAGCAGGAAGCGCGCGTTCTGGCCGAGCCAGCTGCACAGCGGCAGCAGCATCTGCTGGCGCTCACGGTACTCAGCGCGAAACGCCTCCGTCACGCGCGTGTGCCGCAGCCGCCGCACCAGTCTAGCCGAGCGCGGGAACAGCTGGGACTGTCGCAGCACGTAGTCGCGGTACACCCGCGCGCCGAACCGCTCGAGCATGCTCCCCTGCGATCCCGACCCCAGGTTTTCCGGGAGGTCGAGCTCGCCCTTCTCGCCGACGCCGATATAGAGGAAAGCGTTGCGCACGAAGTCCACCGCCGCGCTCTGGTAAGCGTGCGCCAGCCCGGCCAGCGCCACCAGCAGCACGGCGCCGGGCCACCACCAGCCGGCGTGGATCAGCCGATACGCCAGATGGACGTACAGGTTGATGAACCGGAGGTTGTCGCTGATCCCGTCGAGCGCCCGGCCGAAACGGGTCGACGTACCCCGCAGCCGGGCGAGCTGGCCGTCGGCGCTGTCGAAGACGTCCGACACGATGAACAGCCCGAACCCGATCAGGTCGGTCCAGCGGTCCTGGTAGGCGAACAGGTGCCCCGCGACCAGGCCGATGACAAGCGACCACAGCGTGACTTCGTGGGGGGAGACCCTGGTCGGCAGGAGCGCCCGGGCGATGCGGATGCCGAGGGGCCGGAAGAAGCGGAGGTCGAGCCACTCCTCGACCGCCGGCCCCTTATGCGACAAGTCGCTCGGCGGCTTCATTGAGCACGTCCTTCATGATGGCGAGGGCGTTCATCGCCTGCTCCTCCTCGATGACCAGCGGCGGATTGATGCGGACCTCGGGATTGTAGATCATCGCGAGCACGCCGCGCGCGAGCAGCGTGTCGAAGATCCACCGAGTGGTTCGCTTGTCGAGCAGCGTGCGCGTGCCGGGCCAGACCAGATCCATGCCGATCATCAGTCCCCGGCCGCGCACGTCGGAGACAATCGGCACCTCGGACTCCCAGCGCTTCATCTCCGCGATCATCTTCTCGCCCAGGCTGCGCGAGCGCTCGACGAGGCCCTCCTCGAGGATCACCTCCAGGGTGACGCGGGCGGCGGCCGCCGCGAGCGGGTTGCCGCCGTAGGAGGACGAGCTGCCGCTCGGGTTGGCGAACGGTTTCGCGAACGCGACCGGCTCGCGCGCGATGATCCCGCTCAGGGGGAACCCGCCGCCGAAGCCCTTGCCGATCGTCATCACGTCGGGAACGATCCCCTCGTGCTCGACGCCGAACATCTTCCCGGTGCGCCCGAATCCGGTGAGCATCTCGTCGCAGATCAGCAGCGCCCCCAGGTCGTCGGCGATCTGGCGCAGCAGCTTCAAGTATCCGGGAGGCGGTACGACGTTGCCCGCCGTCCCCTGGATCGGCTCGACGATGATCGCCGCCACGTGCTTCGTGGTCTCGAGCTCGATTTTTCGCTTCAGGAACTCGACGCAGTGCCACCCGCACGATGGGAACGTCTTGTCGAAGGCGCAGCGCGCGCACGAGGCGTACGGGCTGAGATACATGCCCGGCATGAGGGGCCCGAGCCCGTGCTTGAAGCCGCCTCCCAGCACCGGCAGCACACCGCCCGTCTTGCCATGGAAGCCGCCCCAGAAGCCGATCACTTCGGTGTGCCCGGTGCACGACTTCGCCAGGCGCAGGGCCGCCTCGACCGCCTCGGCGCCGCTCGAGTAGAACTGGCTGCGGTTCAAGTCGCCCGGAGCGAGTTCCGCGAGCAGCTTCACCAGCGCCGCGCGGTGCTCCGTCGTGAAGCTCCCGACGTGAACGCGGGCGATCTGCCGCTGCAGCCCGGCCACGTACTTGGGATGGTCATAGCCGAGGCTCGCGACCCCGACGCCGGCGAGCAGGTCGATGTAGCTATTGCCATCGGCGTCGTAGAGGACGGCGCCCTCGCCGCGGTCGATGCAGAGTCGGCTGAACAGCGCGACGCTCTGGGTGCCGGGGGCGAGGTACCTCGCCTCCGCCTCGAACTGGGCCTGGGACTTCGGCCCGGGGAGCCGGATGTTGCGCAGGGTATGCGTCACGGGCGATTCCGATGGGCGAAGCGGTGCGTGATGTAGGCGGCGATCGCCTGCGCCGCCTCCTCGCGGAAGGGCGCGAAGCTCGGCCAGTCGTTGAGATCGATCAGCACGGGAC
>QHVD01000197.1 GCA_003222235.1 Gemmatimonadota bacterium
GCCGCTCGTCAGATCCCATTTCCGCCGGTTGGAGTATATCTGCGGCCAGGTCTTCTCGTTGTAGTCGCCGGCGAACGCCCGATCGGTCCACTCGTGACCGTCGGCGGAGACCTCGCCGTCCACGTAGAAGTTGTCGAACAACACCCAGCGACGGGCGATGGCATGGGCGTTGGGCGTCACCGTGTCGTTGAAGATGGCCAGACCCCGGTCGCCGTTCCCTTCTGTCATGTCGCCGAACACCTGGTCGTAGGTCCGATTCTCGCGGATCACGTACACGACATGGCGGACGGGGGGACGGGCGGACGGGCGGTCCGCTACGGCCCGCAGGCGCGCGTTCGAGTACGGACTGAGCGCGTACACCTGACGGGTGTAGCGGGCCAGCGTGGCGGCGTCGGGGACCGGGATGATGGAAAGCGACCCGGTGATCACGTTGCCGATGTACTTGTGGTCGGCGTTCGGGCCCGAGCCGCCGCCCTTGCCGTTCGCCACGTACAGCGTTCGGCCGTCGGGCGACGTGGCCACGGCGGTCGGGTACCAGCCCGCGGGAATCAGTCCGGCGACGCGCATGCGGTCCGCGCCGAGCCGGACGACGGCGACCGCATTGCTGCCCGCCATCGCGACATAGAGCGTGCGGCCGTCAGGTGAGAGGGCCAGGGCGTTGGGGTCGCTGCCCACGGGCGCGTGCGGGTCGAGGGCGACGGTGAGCTGCTCGACCGCGCGCCCGGACGCGAGATCGAGACGGACGACGCCGTTCGCGCCGGCGAGCGCCACGAACAGCTCGGAATCATGGAGCGCCAGTGCGGACGGGTGAGGGCCGACGAAGAGGGTGGACAGGCGGACGGGCGGACGGGCGGACAGATCAATGACGCTGACGGTCGAGTCGCCCCAGTCGCTCACGTACAGGTGATTCGAGTCGGCGACGACGGCGTACGGGTGGTGCCCCACTGCCAACGCGCCGCGGCGCTCGAGCGTCGCGGCGTCGATCAGGTACACCGAGTCGCTCAGGTTCCCCACGACGGCCACGAGCCCCTGGCGAGGAGCCGCGGCGATTCCCGCTGGAAAAAGCCTCGCGTTCGTATCGGCGAGCGCTACGGTGTCGGTCGCCCAGCCCGCGCCGCCCAGCCACACCAGGCGGTACACCCGGTTCGTGCCCCCTCCGCCGGCCCAGACGGTGTCTCGCCAGTTCCGTCCCGAGCGGGCCAGGCCGAGCCACGCGGCTTTGAGTGGCAGGCGCCACACGAGCTGCGCGGTGACGGGATCGATCCGCATCAGCCCGTTCGCGCCGTAGCCGTTGTTCGTGACCAGCACCGATCCGTCGGAGAGGGTGAGCAGGTTGAGCGGCAGCGTCCCCACCGGCACTTGCCTGCCCGCGGGGCGAATCCGCCAGCCGGACGGGAGGAGCGTCGTGCGGTCTTTCTGCGGGCCGGGGACGAGGCGCGTGGTGAGCACGGCGAGGGCGGCGATCGCGGGAACGCCGAGCAGGAATCGCTTGAGCATGGGGCGAAAATATGGGTGCTCGCGCCGCTGCAGTCACCCCCTTAGGCTTAGCCGCCATGACGGGGGTCATCTTCCATCTCATCCCGCACACCCACTGGGATCGCGAGTGGTACCTGCCGCGCGCTGCGTTCCAGGCGCGATTGATTCCAGCTCTGGACGACTTGATCGAGCGACTGCAGGCGGACGCCGGCTACCGGAGCTTCCTGCTCGACGGTCAGACCGTGCTGCTCGCCGACTACCTGCGTGCGCGCCCGGAGCGGGAGGGAGATGTGAAGGCGCTCGTGAAGACCGGCCGCCTCCAGGTCGGCCCGTGGTACGTGCTCGCCGACGAATTGATCCCGTCGGGCGAGTCCCTGGTGCGGAACCTGTTGCTGGGGGCGGCTGACGCCCAGCGGCTGGGCGGCCGGCTCGACGTGTTGTACTCGCCCGACGCGTTCGGGCACCCGGCCGTGTGGCCGGCGCTGGCGCGCGAGTTCGGCATCCGGTATGGCGTGCTGTGGCGCGGGCTCGGCGGCGAGCCGGGTCAAGAGCGCGACTTGTACCTCTGGCGCGCTCCCGACGGCAGGGACGTGCTGCTCTGGCACCTGCCGCCCGCCGGATACGAGATCGGCGCTGCGCTCCCGGCCGAGGAGGACCGGTTGTTCGCGGCCTGGGCCCCCGTGCGGCGCGCCCTCCTTGACCGCGCGGCCGGAAAACACGTTCCCGTGTTCATCGGAGCGGATCACCACGCGGCGCACCCCGAGCTGCCACGGGTGCGCGATCTCCTCGCGGCACTCGAGCCGCAGAGCGCGTTCCGCATCTCGCGTCTCGACGAGTTCTTCCAGGTGGCGGCGGAAGGGGCGAAGCCGGCGTCGCTCGCGGGAGAGCTGCGCTGGTCGTACCAATATGCCTGGACGCTCCAGGGCGTGCACGGCACACGGGCGCCCCTCAAGCGGCGGCACTCCGCCGCGGAGCTCGTGCTCGAGCGCTTGGCGGATCCGCTCGCGGCGCTGGCGCACCGCGCGGGTGGGGCCGGGGGAGGGGGGGGGGCCGCGCCCCGGGGGGGTCGGGACCGGCGGGCGCTGCTCGATGTCGCCTGGCGCACGCTGGTGGAGTGCCAGTTCCACGACGCGATCGGGGGGTGTGCGAGCGATGACGTCGCCCGGGCCGTGGAAGCCCGCCTCACAGAGGTGGAAGCTCTGGCGCGCGAGATCGTGCGAGGCAGCGTGTTCGACCTGGTGGGCCACGACCCGGACCGGGCGCGCGAGCGCGCCGCGGAAGCGCGACCGACGCTCGTGCTGTGGAACCCGGCCGCCCGGCCGCGCGGAGGCATCGTAGTCGTGGACGTAACCCGCTTTCGACGAGACGTATTGATCGGCCCGCCGGCCCGGCGCGCGCCGCGACACGGTGAAGGCTATCGGCCGTTCGGCCTCGTGGGACCGGACGGTCATTCGTTTCCGGTCCAGGTGCTGGACCGGCGTGCGGGTGGGGAGCGTCTTGATGCGGCGCGGCACTACCCGGATCAGGACGAAGTGGATTGGGTGCGCCTGGCGTTTCGCGCGACCGTGCTGCCCGGCTTTGGGTTCGCGACCGCCGGGCTCGAGACCGGCGCGACGCCGGGGGACGAACTGGGAGCCGAGGGTGAGGGCGCGGTGGTCAGAGAACGTTCCCTCGTGAACCGCTGGATCGAGGTAACGCTCGAGCCGAGCGGGGCGCTCGGGCTGCACGACCGGCGGACGGGAGAGCGGTTCGCCGATGTGCTGCATCTCGAGGATGGCGGGGACGCGGGGGACACCTACACCTACTGTCCGCCCGCCCACGATCGCGTGGTGCGCGCTGCGGGCCCGGTCACCGTGCGGCGCCTGGCGGCGGGGCCGCTGGTCGCCTCGCTCGAGGCGAGATTTGGCGTCCGTGCGGGGAACGGCGCGGGGAACGGCGTCACGCGAGACCGGATGGGACGCGTGGACGTGCGACTCGTCGTGATGCTCCATGCCGACAGCCCCATCGTCCGCTGTCTGCTCGACATCGACAACCAGGCGACCTGGCATCGGTTGCGCGCCCGGATTCCCACGAGCGTGACCGGGGTCGCTGCCGTCGCGGGAGCCCCGTTCGGCTCGGTGGCGCGCCGGCCCGTAGCCGCGACGCCCGAGAGTTATCCCCTGGAAACTCCCGTGCGCACCGCGCCGGCGCACCGCTTCGTCGCGGCGGCGAGGGGACAGCGCGGGCTCGCCCTGCTCGCACCGGGCTTCTTTGAGTACGAATGGACGCCCGGCGGCGATCTCGTCATGACCCTGGTGCGCGCGGTCGGTGAGCTGTCGCGCGCGGAGCTGCCGGCCCGCCCCGGGCACGCGGGGTGGCCCATGCCCACGCCGCTCGCGCAATGTCCAGGGACGAGCCGGGTCGAGCTGGCGGTCGCGCCGGTGTCCGAGGCCGAGATCGAGCGGGGCGACGTGATCCCGTCGCTGTGGGAGGACGTATTCGTCCCGTTGCGCGGGTTCTGGCTGCGCGAAGCGGTGGAGCTGGCAGCGGCGCCTGTGGAGATCGTGCTCGAGGGTGCGGGACTCGTCCTCTCGGCCCTGAAGCCCGCGCAGCAGGGCTCGCCTCTCGTGCTGCGGTGCTACAACGCGACGGGCCGGAAGACCGCCGGCGTCTGGCGGTTCGGCGACACCGTGAAGAGCGCGCACCGCGTCCGTGCGGACGAGCGTGAGTCCACGGCGCTGGTGCTCGAGGGGCGGGGAAAGACGGTGCGGTTTGTCGCGGAGCCGCATGAGATCGTTACGATACTGGTCACCTAAGTGCGGAATGCGGAGTGCGGAGTGCGGAATGTAAGGGTGAGCGTCGTGAGGCGAACGACCTCGCCCTTCAACTCCGCATTCCGCACTCCGCACTCCGCACTATTGAGGAGGGGTACGTGCAAGAGCATCACATCTCCGTGACGCGCACAGCGCGCTACTACACCCTGGGTGAGATCTCGCGGGGGGTGGCGGAGGTCTGGTTCGTGTGCCATGGCTACGGCCAGCTCGCGGGGCGGTTCATTCGACAGTTCGTCGCGCTCGACGATGGCACCCGACTCATCGTCGCACCCGAAGCGCTCGCCCGGTTCTACCTGGGCGAGGTGACCGGACCTTCGGCGGACCGGAAGATCGGGGCGAGCTGGATGACGCGCGAGGATCGGCTCACCGAAATCGACGATTACGTGCGCTACTTGGACGCGCTGTTCCAAGAGGTGCTCCGTCGGCTCGAGCCACGGGCGCCGCGGGTGACCGCATTGGGGTTCTCTCAGGGTGCGGCCACGGTCAGTCGCTGGGCGACCCTGGGCAAATCACGCGTGGACCGCCTGGTGCTCTGGGGTGGGGAGTTGCCGCCCGATCCTGACCTCGCCGCGGTGGCTGATCGGCTGCGCGCCGTCCGGTTGACCCTCGTCTACGGGCGACAGGATGAGTACTTCACATCCAAGGTCATCGCCGCGACCGAGGCGCGCCTGCGCGAGCAAGCGATCCCTTACGAGGTGGTCGTGTTCGACGGCGGGCATGAGCTGAACGAGACGGCCCTCCAACAGCTAGACGCAGCAGACGCACAGACGCGGCAGACGCGCAGGGGTTGAAAGTGGCGAGAACGTGGGAAGCGCAAGCATCCCGACCCCTGCTTCTGTTCACCCCGTTGCGTATGCTGCGCCTGCCGCGTCTGTGCGTCTAGCCTTGCTGTGCGTCTGCCGCGTCTGCCGCGTCTGCCGCGTCTGTGCGTCTAGTGGAGCGTGCCGTTCACCAGCACATGAACGATCCCCTCCGAGAACTGAGCGGGCCGCTCGTAGGTCGCCCGGTCGATGACCGTCGTCGGGTCGAACACGGTCAGGTCGGCGTCCGCACCGACCTGTACCCGTCCCTTCGCCCGCATGGCCGGCACAACCTGCTCGAGCCGGCGCGCGGGCATCAGGGTCATCCGGCGCACGGCGTCCATGAGGCCGAGCGCGCTCGAGTCACGCACGTAGCGGCCGAGCACGCGCGCATGTGTTCCGGCAAGGCGCGGGTGGCCATGCGGGGAGATGCCGTCGCTCGCCACGATCACGAGGGAGTCGGCGAGCGCCAGCCGCACGATGCTGTCCGGGATGAGAAAGAACACGACAACGGCGCCCGCGCTGCGGAGCCGTTGGAAGCTCGCGCGGGTGAGGCGCTCGCCGGTCGGGGGATAGAGGATGTCGTGGTAGCCGATTCCCATCTTCGCCTGCCAGCCGGGGTCGAAGACGGCTGACTGGATGCCGGTGGACGCCGCGGTGTACGGGTAGGCCTCGGTCGTGACGTCGAGGCCCCGCGCGCGCGCGCCGGCGATGAGCTGGAGCAGGAGCGGCGTGTCGCGTTGGCCCATGCTCGTCACGTGGACGACGTGCAGCGCCGCCCCGGTCGCCGCCGCGTCCGCGATCACCTCCTGCAGCGCCGCGACGCTCCCGCCCGTGGCCGGATCCCGGCCTCCCTCGCGCAGGTGCACGAAGCAGGGTACGCTGTGGCGCGCGGCGATCCGGAACAGGCGCAGGATCTCCTCGCGACTCGCGCCCGGCGTATAGGCGATCCCGAACCCGACGCCGAGCGCTCCTTCGACCAGCCCCTGCTCGACCAGTGAATCGAGGCCGGGCAGGTCGGGCGCCGGAATCTCGGCGTGCGTCCAGCCGCGGCTCGTGTCGCCCAGGGCCAGGGCGCCGGCGAGCGACTGATCGCGCCGCAGCAGCGCGCGGCGCGCCCCTGGGTGACCGACGGTGACGCCATAGTTGATGAGCGCCCGGCCTTCGCGCGCCGCGTACCACGGCGCCACCGGGTAGGTCCCGATCTCGAGCTCGAGGGCCGTCGTCACGCCGTCGTGTGAATAGTAGCGGTAGCTCTCGGAATCCTGCCCGTGGACGTGGAGATCGATGAACCCTGGGGCGACGACGAGACTGCGCACGTCGAGGGTCTCGCGCGCGGCGAGCGCCTCCGTTGCGACGGCAGCGATGCGACCGTCCCGGATGGCGACGTTGCGCACGGCGTCGAGCTGCGACTCGGGGTCGAGCACGCGCCCGCCCGCGAGGACGAGATCGTACGGCTCGTGCCGTTCCAACTTTTCGAGAATAGTCGCAGAACGGGGGTGGTCGTGACCAACAGAGCTCATTCCGAGAACCGCTGCGAGGGCGCAGGCGCTCGCCACCCATCGGCCGATCATGCGGCTATTCTAGCGGCCTCGAGCGCATTGTGAAGATAGGGCGCAGCATGCTGCGCCCCTACGGCATCCTCTTCGTGGGATCGATCGCATCCTGCAGCGCATCTCCCAGCAGTGTGCACGCCACCACCACCACGACCAGCGCGATCCCCGGCGCGGTCGCGACCCACGGCGCGTTGACGAGGGTGTCTCTCCCCGACGCGATCATGTTCCCCCACGACGGCGTGGGCGGCTGGACGCCGAGCCCCAGGAACGAAAGGCCGGCCTCGAGCATGATGGCGTTGCCGATGCCGAGCGCCGCGGAGACGATCACCGGGGTCAGGGCGTTCGGCAGGATGTGGCGCCGCAGCACGCGGTTCGGCGGGACGCCGAGGGCGAGCGCCGCTTCGACGAATGGCCGGGCCGCGAGCGAGCGCACCTCGCCGTGGACGAGGCGCGCCACCGACATCCAACCCGTCAGCCCCAGGACGACGATCACGAGGAGCGCGCTCGGCCGCCATAGCGCTCCCAGCAGGAGGAGCAGCACCACTCGCGGCAGGGCGAGGGCGAAGTCGGTGAGCGCGAGCAGCACGGCGCCGACCGGCCCGCGCCAGTACGCCGCGGCGGCGCCCACCGCCACGCCGACCAGGATGGACAGGAGCACGGCGAGGCCGCCCACCCCGAGCGAGATGCGGGCGCCGTAGGCGAGGCGCGTCCACACGTCGCGTCCGAAGCGGTCGGTGCCGAGGGGGTGGAAGACGCCGTGCCCGTCGGTGGTGAGGGGCGAGAGGAACCGGGCGGCGACGACGTCCCGCTGGGCCGCCGGGTCGCCGCCGGAGACGAGGGGCGCCGCGAGCGCCGTGAGGACGGCGACCAGGAGCACGCCGCTGCCGAGAGCCCCACGTCGGTCACGCACCACTCGCCCCCAGTGCTCCCGCGTCACCTGTCTCCCTCCCCATGTCGAATGCGGGGATCGAGCCAGGCCACGGCGAGATCGGCGAGGAGGTTGCCGGCGACGACGAGCGTTGCGCTGATCGTCGTCGCCGCCATGACGACCGGGTAATCGCGCGCCCGCACCGCCTCCACCAGCTTCCGGCCGACGCCCGGCCACGTAAACACGGCCTCGACGAAGACCGCGCCGGAGAAGAGTGCGGGCAACGAGAGTCCGAGCAGCGTGACGATCGGGATGAGAGAGTTTCGCAACACGTGCCGGCGCAGGACGCGCGGCGGCGCGAGTCCCTTCGCCTGCGCGGCGGTCACGAACGGCTGCGCGCGCACATCGCGCATGGCGCCGCGGACGAAGCGCGCCGCCCCGCCGATCCCAATCAGGGAGAGCGTGGTGAGTGGCAGGGCGAGGTGACGGAGGCGGTCCACGAGCCGCCCCCACCCCGTCAGCAGGTCGGCGTCGAGTCCGGCCGCTCCGAACGCCGGGAGCCACCGCGCCCAGTAGGTGAACACCATCACGAGCATCAGCCCGAGCCAGTAGCCGGGCAGGGCGAACAGCGTGACCGTCGTGACCGAGAGGGCCGTGTCGAGGCGGGGGCGGGCCGTGGCCTGGATCGCTCCGACGAGGATCCCCACGAGATAGCTCACGACGAGCGACAGTCCTACGAGCTCGACGGTTGCGGGCACGGCTTCCGCGAGCAGCCCGAGCACGGGGCGGCCGGTGGTGATGCTCCGCCCCCAGTCGCCCCGAGCGAACCGGCCGAGCCACGCGACGTACTGCGCGGTGAGCGGGCGGTCGAGCCCGAAAGCACGGCGCTGCGCCAGCACCTGCTCGGGCGTCGCCGCGGGGCCGAGCAGCCGCTCCACCGGATCGCCCGGGGCGAGCTGCAGCAGGAAGAACGTGAGCGTGACGACGCCTGCCACCAGGGCGAGGCCGGTCACGGCGCGGCGGGCCAGCGCGGCCAGCATGGGCGGAATCTCGCGCGACCAAACGACCTCCGCTAGAATCCGGGCGTGCTGCGACGGATCGTGTGGGTGGCGCTTGCGGGAACGGTGTCCACTGCCTGCGGCATGAGCTCCGCGCGCCGCGGGCGGACCGTGGTGTACGCCTCGGGCGCGGAGCTGCAGACCCTCAATCCGCTGCTCACCATCCATCCGCTCGCGAAGCAGATCGAGCGCTACGTGCTGCTCACGACGCTGGTCCGCTACGACACGACGCTCGCGCCGCAGCCGTATCTGGCGCGCACCTGGACCTGGTCGGGCGATCGCACGGCTCTCGTCTTCCGCCTCCAGGCGGGCGTGCGCTGGCACGACGGCGCGCCGACCACGGCCCGCGACGTGGCCTGGACCTTGAACGCGGCCCGCGATCCCGCCACAGGCTATCCGCGCTCCCACGATCTCGCGGACGTCGTGTTCGTCAACGACGCCGACGCTTCGACCGTGGTCGTGCGGTTCGGCCGGCCCCGCCCCGAGCCCCGCCTGCCGGACGTGTTCGCGGACCTCGCGATCGCCCCGGCGCACCTCCTCGACTCGGTGCCGCGGGCGCGGCTGCGGCAGGCGTCGTGGAACGCGAGCCCGGTCGGGAATGGCCCGTTCCGGTTCACGACGCACGAATCGAACCGGCGCTGGGTGTTCGTGGCGAATCCGGACTTTCCGCCGGCGCTCGGCGGCGTGCCGCGGCTCGAGCGCTTCGTCGTGGTGGTGGTGGACGAGCCCACCACGAAGCTCGCCGCCCTCACCGCGGGCGAGATCGACTTCGCCGGGATCCAGCCCGCCCACGCCGCGTTCGTGCGCAAGAACCCCGAGCTGGCCCTCCTCGACTATCCGGAGATCTTCCCCGTCGGCATCGTGCTCAATACCCGCCGGCCGCCGTTCGACGACCCCCGCCTGCGGCTGGCGGTCGCGCTCGCCCTCGACCGGCGCGAGATCGTCGAGGCGTACCTCTACGGTTTCGGCGCCGCCGCG
>QHVD01000198.1 GCA_003222235.1 Gemmatimonadota bacterium
CGAGAGCCCGCAAGGGATAGGTTCGCCATCGCTCTCGACTGTCCGACTACGCCGGCCCGGCAGTCACAAGTAACTGTTGGACAAGTACTTAGGAGCAGCCAACTCGTCGCGCGCACCGTGAGGAACGGCGGCGGGGTCGCGCCAAGACTGCGTGGTGAGGCGGTGGCGCGACAGGTGGCTGGGAATCCTGATATCACAAAACGTCTCGTGCGACCGATCGCAGGACCGTGGCGGAGTTGCAATACTTGACGGCGCGCGACCGGTCCCCAAAATGGTCTCGCGGATTTAGCGACAGGTGGTCTGAGGATGGCAGCGACGCCCGGTGAGCCCAAGTGGGCGCGCCTGCACGCCGACGTGAATCACGGGCTCCGTCGAGGAGCGTGGTACAGAGTGATCCGGCTCACGGAGGACGATGTCGTCCTCGAGGTGAACCGGGCGCCGCTACGCGTGCCCCGGCATCTTCTGGAGTTCGCCACCTCCCTGCCGCGGCGCTGGTCTGTCGTGTCGCGCCTCCGCGATGCGGTGAAACCTCCACCGGAGTGGGGCGATCGGTATGCGGCCTGTCCCGTCTGTCGCCACCGCGCACCGATCAAGGGTCGGCCGCTCACCATGCGATGCCACCGCTGCGACGGAGTGTTCCGGATCGCCTGGGAGGACATGACCGTTAGCCGACGCTACGACGCTACGTTGTAAGTAACCGGCGCGCCTTCCTGAACACGTCGTGCCACATCTCCCGCGTGAGCTTCCTAGTGTTCGTATTCTGGCGGCTCGGATGATATGACGACACCAGCGTGATCCCGTCGGGCAATTGCGCCGTCGCCCCGTGCGCGAACTGCGGGCGTCGCCGAGGCGGAAGCCTTCCCCACCACCCCGCCGCCTTGAGCCACGCATCGTGCGCGATCCGGCCCAGCACGATCACCACCTCGATCCTTGTGAGCAGCCGCAGCTCGGCCTCGAGATACGGCCGGCAGCGCTCCAGCTCCGCGCGGGTGGGCTTGTTCCCCGGCGGCGCGCAGCGCGCCGCCGCGCTGACGTAGCAGTCGGTGAGCCGCAGGCCGTCGTTCCGGGAAACGGCGCTCGGCCGGCTCGCGAACCCGAAGCGGTGCAGCGCCTCGTACAGCCAGTCGCCGCTCGAGTCGCCCGTGAACATCCGGCCGGTGCGGTTCGCGCCGTGCGCCGCCGGCGCGAGCCCCACGATCAGGAGCCGGGCCCTGCGGTCGCCGAACCCCGGGACCGGCCGTCCCCAGTACTCTTCGGCGCGGAATTCGCGCTTCTTCTCCCGCGCGACGAGCCGGCAGTAGGCCCGCAGCCGGGGACAGCGATCACAGGCGATGACCGCGCGGGTGACGCTTGCAAGCGTCCCGAGAGTCGTTCCACGACGCCATGACGCCATGTTGCACGTTGGAGAAGCGTTGCACGATGCCACGACGCCACGTTCCAAGAGCCACAGCTCGCGGATTTGTGGAACTTGGCGTCATGGCATCATGGAACGCCTCTAGTCTTTCCCCCCTCGATCGCGCCGAGCAAGCGGAGCAGCCCATCGATCGTCGTGAGCGGATGGGGCGGGCACCCCGGAACCCACAAGTCCACCGGCAAGATGTCGCCGATGCCGCCCGCGACCTCCGGGCTCCCAACGAACGGGCCCCCGCTGATGGCGCACGCGCCCACGGCGATTACCAGCTTCGGGGGTGGCACGGCCGCATACGTTTTTTCGAGCGCGAGCCGCATGTTGGTGTTGACCGCTCCCGTGACGACGATGCCGTCGGCGTGCCGCGGGGAGGCCACGAACTGCACGCCGAAGCGACCGAGGTCGAACACCACGTTGCCCAGGGCGACGAGCTCGGCCTCGCAGCCGTTGCAGCTCCCCGCCACAACCGATCGTAGCTTGAGCGATCGCCCGAACAAGCGACGGCTCCGCTCGTCCAGGGCGTGCGCGAGGTCGACCTTGCCCCCGGTCGTCCGCAAGGCGTCCCGGCTCGAGCCGGCCATCCGGTAGTCGGTCGTGTAGCCGATTGCCCCAGCGGGACACGCGAGCGCCTCCTCTGGACTGAAGAGGCAGGCCCCGAGATCGAGCTCCGGCGCACCATCCTCTCGAATCCTGATCGCTGCGGATGGGGCCCGCATCGCGCATTCGCGACACGCCGTCGTGCACCGGCTGGGGTCCAGCACCGGACGCCCACGGAATCGCTCGGGTAGGACGGCCTCCGGCGGGAACGCCGCCGTCCGGATTCCCTGGCGCATGCGCGCGCGGATGACATCGAGCACCTTAGCCCCTTAGCCCCTTAGCGTCTTCAGAGATCGTGTCCTGCATACGACAGGTTGAAGCTCTTGTTACACAGCGGGAAATCGGAGATCTCGTTGCCGGGCATCGCGAGCGCCAACGCCGCCCAGTTGTGGAACGACGGGTCCACGACCTTGTGCCGGCGGACGCGCCCGCTGTCGTCCGTGATCACGACGTGGACGATCTCGCCCCGCCATCCCTCGACCATCGCCACGGCCAATTCGTTCCGTTCCAGCGGGCCGCAAGCCGCCACGGCGGGGCCCTTGGGGAGAGCCTGCAGTTGCTCGATCGTGAACTCGAGCGATCGCTCGATCTCGAGCCGCCGGACCACCGCGCGCGCCAGCACGTCACCGGCCCACATCGTGGCCATCGGGACGTGCGCGAACCGGAATATCCCCCAGGGGTGATCGTGCCGCACATCACGCGCCAGGTCGCATGCCCGGGTGACCGGCCCGACGAAGCCGCGCTCGATGCACGCGCTCCGGGACACGACGCCGACGCCCTCCAGCCGCGCTTGAACCGACCCGCTCTCGAACATCAGGGCGAGCACCGGCGCGACCTCTTGGCGGAGGCGCTCGAGCCGGTCGCATATCTCCGCGGCCATGGCCTCCGTGACGTCGAACGCCGCGCCGCCCGGCCGCAACAGACCCCGGCCGTAGCGATTGCCGGAAAGCGTCATCAGCGAGTTGAGGCACTCGCCCCGCATGCGGCCCAGGTACGCCGCGGCGGGCTGGAAGGCGACGTCGCCCGCGATCGCTCCGAGGTCCCCGAGATGGTTCGCCAGGCGCTCGAGCTCGAGCGCGATCCCGCGCACCGACTGCCCCCGCGGCGTCTTTCGGCTCCGGGCGAGGGCTTCGGTCGCGCCGCAGTATGCCTCCGCGTGCCCCACGACGGTGTCTCCCGCGATCGACTCGGCCACCAGCACGCCCCGCTCGCGGTCGGGGCGCTCGAGCAGTCGCTCCACGCCGCGGTGCTGGTAGCCGAGCACGATCTCGAGGAACAGCACCTCCTCGCCGTGCGCCTGAAACCGGAAGTGGCCCGGCTCGATGACGCCGGCGTGCACGGGGCCGACCGCGACCTCGTGCACCTCGTCGCCTGCGATCTGAAAAAAGGGGTACGCCTCGCGGTCCAACGGGCGCGACCGGCGACCGGGCGGCAGGTGATCCTCGGGATGCCGGCGCAGTGGCTTGAGCCAGGGATGGCCCTCGGGCACCACGCCGCACTGCTCGGCGATCTCGCGCTCGAACGGGTTTGCCTGGGGGCAGGCCGGCGTGAGCGCCGGGTAGCGCTCCCCGACGAGGGTGCTCGTGGCGCCGAGCTCGCCCCGGACGTCATCGGCGAGCACGGCGACGAGGCACGTTTGGTCGTTCCCCTCCGGCATGCCGAAGAGCGAAACGATCCGCCAGCCCGCCGTGACCGCCCCGGAGACCGTGGCGCCGAAGCTCTCGACGGATTCGCGCGGGACGGCCGGCCACGCGATCGCCCGTCGGTTGCGAAGCCCCCCCCCCAGCTCGTCGAACCGGCTCACGGCGCAGCACCCCCGAGGGCCGACGCCGCTAGCGACAGCAGCGCCTGCAACGGCCGGGGAATGACGAGGCCGAGGGCGAGGACGCCGAGCCCGAGGGCGACCGGCCCGGCCACGAGCCACCCGCTCTCGGCGCGGGGGGGGGAATGCAGGTCTCGATTCGCAGGCGGCGGCCGGTAGACGATGTCCAGGATCATGGCGGCGAGACCGATGAAGCTGACCGCGAGCAGCGTCACCATGACGGCGGCGATCCACAGGTGTCCCCCGCCCATGGCGGCACGCAGGATGGTGAACTCGCTCACGAACGGCCCGAACGGAGGGGAGCCGGTGACCGCGAACAGGCCCACCAGCAGGAGCAGGCCCGACGCCGGGAGGCCGCGCAGCAACCCGCCGAGCGACGCGGCGGCGGCGGTCCCGGTGGCGAGCACCACGTTCCCCACGGCCAGGAAGAGGAGCCCCTTCACCAGCGCGTTGTTGATCAGGTGGAGCACGCTGCCGTACGCTCCGACGCCGCCGAGGCCGAGGCCGAGGACCAGCAGGCCGGCGTGCTCCACGCTGGAATAGGCCAGCAGGCGTTTGACGTCGGTCTGCCCGATGATGAAAGCGGCGGCGACGGCGAGTGAGCTGAGCCCGAACGCGATCAACGGCGGCTGGACGAATGGGCCCTGACCCGCCGCCATGGCGACCTCGGTCGCGCGCGCCAGACCCAGGAACGCGCAGCTCGTCAGCCCGCCGGCCATGAGGGCGCCCACGAGCGCCGGCGCCTCGCCGTACGTGTCCGGCTTCCAGGTGTGCATGGGCGCGAGGCCGAGCTTCGTGCCGTACCCAGCCAGGAGGAACACGAACGCGGCCTTGAGCCACGCCGGGTGGAGCCGGGATGCCCCGGCGACGAGATCCTCCAGCACCAGCGGCCGGGCGGCGGCGCCGGCATCCGCCTGGGCCGTCGCCAGGAAGAACGTGCCGAACAGCGCCAGCGCGATCCCGACCGACGAGAGAACGAGATACTTCCACACCGCTTCCAGCGATCGCCGGTTATGGCGATGAAAAATCAGCGGCGCGAGCGCCAGCGTGGTCGCCTCCATCCCCACCCAGAGGAGCGCGAGATGATGACTTATCGAGACGAGCGAGGCGCTGGCCAGGAACGCGAGCAGGCAGCTCGTGAACGCCCGTCCACCGCGCGGGTTCTCGTGGCGCAGATATCCCACCGCGGACACGGTGACGACCGCGAACAGCCCGCTCACCGTCGTGAGCACGACGAGCCCCAGCGCATCGAGCGCCAGCCAACCGTGGAGCACGGGTGCCGGCGGGTCGATCCACGCATCGGCCACGAGCCCGACGTGCAGGGCGCCCACTCCGGCGAGCCACGCGGTACGGTAGGCGACCACTCCCCGGGCTCCCCCCCGAAGCGCGTATGCGCCCAGCGCGCCCAGCGCGGGAACCAATACCAGCGCGAGCAGCACCGTCACTCCTTCAGCTCCGTGGAGCGAGTCGAACTCGCGGTTGATGTGAAATACGACGATGCCCATGATGAACACGCCGACGAAAATGTCGAGCAACACACCGACCTCGAGCAGGAACGGCACCTGATCGATGAGCGTCAGCCCGAACAGGAAAATGCCGTTCTCGAGCACGAGGTACCCCACTACCTGGGTGACCGCCTTGGCCCGCGTGCAGAGCACCTGAAGCCCGATGATGACCGAAGCGAGCGACGCCGGCAAGAGCAGCACGGGGTGAGCCCCCGGCACCGGGAGCCGCTCTGCGATCGCGGCCGCGACGAACACGGCGAGCACCCCGAGCAGAAGCGACGCCACGAATCCGACTCGCGGCTCGACTTCACGCCGCACGGAGGCTTCGCGGATCGCCCAGGCCAGAAACCGCGGCAGGGCGATCGCCTTGACGAGGACGGTGCCGGCGGCGAGTCCCACGGTGTGCAACGACCACGTCGGGCTCAGCGCGAGAGGGAGCAGACCCAACAGCGCCCCCTGCCAGGCCACGGCCCGGATGCACGTCGAGAGGCGCGTGGTCCCGAGAACGAGGAAGTTCGTCAGGATCACGAGGAGCAGGAGCGAATCGGCGGCGCGTTGCAGGGTGGGCCTGTCAGGTCATGAGGAGGAGGATGACGCCCAGCGACGCGAGCACGGAGGCCGCAATGAGGAACTGCGGCACCCGGCTCAAACGCAGCCGGGCCATGCTCGATTCCACGATGCCGACCAGTGCGGCTACCACTACGAGCCCGAGCACGAGCACCGCGATCGCGGCCGGCCCGGGCAGGCGGGCGCGGGGCACAAGCACGCCCACGAGCAACGCCCCGAAGAGCGCGAGCTTGAGCGCACTCGCGTAGAGGATGAGCGCGAAATCGGGGCCGCTGTGATCCAGGACGATGACTTCGTGGATCATCGTCAGCTCCAGGTGCGTCGCGGGGTCGTCCACCGGCACGCGCGAC
>QHVD01000199.1 GCA_003222235.1 Gemmatimonadota bacterium
TGCTCAGCGTCAGCATGCGCTGGGAGACTGAACGGCCCGTCACGGCGGTGTCCTTGCTGATTGTGGCCGATGCGAGCGTGAGCTCGACGCGCGGGCCGAGCCCGTCCGGCCGCGCGGCGGCGAACGCGCGCAGCACTGCGTCGCGCCGCTCGAACGGAAAGCGGTCGACGAGCCCCGGCGGGTCCGACGGGCTGCGAGTCCAGGTCGAGCTCAGGACCTGGTACGACGCGCCGAGCCGCCCGCTGCGCAGATACTCCGCCTTGAGCCAGAGATCGACACTGTTGAACGCCGTGCTCGAGCTGCCCGGGATGCCGTCGTTGTTGTTGTAGTCGGCGGCGAGCGAAAGGCCCAGCCCCGAGCGCCATCGCTTGAGGAACCAACCGCGGTAGCCGGCGGTCCGCACCTGCCCCGTCGTGATCCGGATGAGCGTGGAGGCTTGGGTGGACCGGTGGCGCACCGTGACCAGATAGACGCGGAGCGACGCCGGGAGCACGATCACGTCCACGCGCTGGAGCGGCGCGAGCGGGATGCGGGCCGGGTCGAGATAGACGGAGTCCCGGCCGATCGGCAGGTACGGGACGCCGTCCCAGTACACCTCGAGCGCCGCCGGCCCGCGGCCTCCATACAGCGCGATTTCCGCCTGGCCGTAGATGCCGCCCCGCGCGACGTAGACGCCGGGGATGCGCGCGAGCAGGTCGCTCAGCGTCTGGATGCCCGACAGCGCGAACGAGTCGACCGTGAACGAATACCGCGATCCTCGCGGCAGCGGCCCCTGCGGGGACGCCGGCGCGAACGCGGGGAGGTAGGCGGGAGCGGTATCGCGCGCGGTCGTGTCGCGGCGCGCCGTGGTATCGCGCCGGGCGGTGGTGTCGCGCCGCGCCGTCGTATCCACCTGGGCGACGGCCGTCCCGGCGAGCGCCAGCAGTGCGGCCGCGCAGAGGCAGCCGCGGGTCACGCCGCGGCGCGCTTGAGGACGAATTCGCTGAAGAGCCGAACTCCGGCGGCGGTGGGGCCCTTCGCTTGGGAGGGCCCTTCGCCCTCGGTGTAGGCGGTGCCGGCGATGTCGAGGTGCACCCAGGGATAGCCGTTCACGAACTCGCGGAGGAACCACCCGCCGGCGATGGCGCCGGCCCCGCGGCCGCCCGAGTTCTTGATGTCCGCGATGTCGGACTTGAGCAGGTCGCGGTAGTCGTCCCACAACGGCAGGGGCCAGCAGCGCTCACCTGCGCGCTCGCCGGCTTCGCGCACCTCGGCGATCAGGGCGTCGTCGTTCCCCATCACGCCGATCGCCACGTGTCCGAGCGCTACGACCACGGCGCCCGTGAGCGTGGCCACGTCGAGCACGGCGGCGGGCTTGAAGCGGCGCACATACGACAGGGCGTCGCACAAGATCAACCGCCCTTCGGCGTCGGTGTTGATGATCTCGATGGTCTTGCCCAAGTGGCTTTTCACCACGTCACCCGGTTTCACCGCGGTGCCGGAGGGGAGGTTCTCCGTTGCGGGGATCAGGCCGACGACGTTGACCTTCGGTTTCAGCCGTCCCAGGACCTCGAAGGCGCCGAGCACCGCCGCGGCGCCGGACATGTCGAACTTCATCTCCTCCATGTTCTGGGCCGGCTTGATGGAGATGCCGCCCGAGTCGAAGGTCACGCCCTTACCGACCAGTCCGACCGGCGCGGCGTCCCCGACAGCCGTGTACTCGAGGACGATGAAGCGCGGCTCCTGCGCGCTCCCCTGGGCGACGGCGAGCAGCGCTCCCATCCCTTCCTGGCGCATCGCGGCCCGGTCGAGCACGGTCACCGTGAAGCCGTGCGCGGCGGCGAGCTGCTTCGCCTGGTCGGCGAGGTAGCTCGGGGTGCACACGTTGCCCGGCTGCATTTGGAGATCGCGCGCCAGGCGGTGCCCCGCCGCGATCGCGTCGCCGACCCGCCGGCCCGCCGTGACGTCGTTCGCTTCCCTGGAATCGCACGCGATGGCGACGGATTCGACCTCGGGTCTCGGCTCGTCGGGGGTTGCCTTGAGCGCCGTGAACGCCCAGGCGCCCTGGCCGGCGCCCTCGGCGACAACCTGTCCCAGCTCCTTCGGCGCAACGCCGTTTCGCGCCTCCGCCGCCACCGCGAACGCGAATTGCTTCGCGCCGAGCGCGCGCGCGCGCTTCGCCGCGACCGCCGCCGCCCGGCGAATGCTCGAGCGGGTGACCTCGCCGGCCTTGCCGAGGCCCACGAGCAGGATGCGCTGCGCCTCGCCTCCGCCCGGATAGAGCAGGAGCGCTTCGTCCCGCTTTCCCTTGAAGTCGCCGCTGGTGACGGCGCGGTCCAGAAACCCGCCCGCCACGCGGTCGAGCTCGGTCAGTGACGCCGGCAGGGTGGAGCCCTGGCCGAGGGCGAGGGCGAGCAACGGGGTTTCGAGCTGCGCGAGGGGCGAGGTCGCGACGGTGCTGGTGATGTCAGACATGCTCGATAATGGCGCCGGCGAAGGCGGAGGTCGAGACCTCGGTGGCTTCGGGCATGAGGCGCGCGAGATCGTACGTGACGCGACGGGACTTGATGGCGCCCGCGATGCCACGGGTGATCGCGTCGGCCACGTCGTTCCAGCCCAGCTCCTCGAACATCATCGCCCCGGACAGGATCAGGCTGGAGGGATTGACCTTGTCCCGGCCGGCATACTTCGGCGCAGTGCCGTGGGTCGCCTCGTACACGGCATAGCCGTCACCCACGTTACCGCCTGGTGCGAGCCCCAGGCCGCCGACCTGCGCGGCTGCGGCGTCGGACAGGAGATCACCGTTCAGGTTGGGCGCCGCGATCACGGAGTACTCCTCGGGGCGCAGCACGAGCTGCGCGAACATGGCGTCCGTGATTCGGTCCTTGATCACCACTCGCCCATTGGCTCCCGCGGGCCTGGCGGTCCCCCCCGCCCCGGCGCCGACCTCGCTCTCCGGCAGCGTGTCGCCGCCGAACCGCTCCCGCGCGACAGCGTAGCCCCACTCCCGGAAGCCGCCCTCGGTGAATTTCATGATGTTGCCCTTGTGCACCAGGGTCACCGACGGCAACCTCGCGTGGATCGCATGCTGGATCGCCTTCGCGACGAGGCGTTGCGTGCCGAACTCGGATATCGGCTTGATCCCGATGGCGCTCCCCGGGCGAATCTTCGCGCCGAAGCGCTCCGCAAGGAACTCGATGATCGCGTTCGCCTCGGAGCTCCGGGCCTGGTACTCGATCCCCGAGTACACGTCTTCGATGTTCTCGCGGAAGATCACGACGTTCAGCTTCTGGGGCTCCCGCATCGGACTCGGCACGCCATCGAAGTACCGTACGGGCCGGACACACGCGTAGAGATCGAGGATCTGGCGCAACGCGACATTGAGCGAGCGGATCCCGCCCCCGACGGGCGTCGTGAGCGGGCCCTTGATCGCCACCCGGTATTGCCGAATCGTCTCCAGCGTGGCTTCGGGGAGCCAGCTCCCGGCCTGGCGGAACGCCTTCTCGCCGGCGAGCACCTCCAGCCACTCGACCCGCCGCTTGCCGCCCGAGACCTTCGCGAGCGCGGCATCGAACACGCGCCGCGCGGCCCGCCAGATGTCGGGGCCGGTCCCGTCTCCCTCGATGAAGGGGATGGTGGGGCAATCGGGCACCACCCAACGGCCCTCCCGGAAGTCGATGCGCTCGCCCATGCTCCCGTCCTCCGCGAAACAGGCTGTGACCGCGTGAACCCGGCCCGCGACCCGCAGTCGTAACGGCTCCAGTCTATACGGCCTGGGCGGGGTTGCGCCAGCCGAACACGCGCCCCTAGACTTGGGGCGATGCGACGCGTCGCGGGTCTCGCCATTCTGCTCATTTCCGGCGGCTGCTGGCTCGCCGCCGGTCCGGGCGGCGCTTCGCTCGTGGCGGGCCTCGCGTGCCGCCATCAGATGACAGCCACGCACTCGGGCCATCATCACGGAGTGCCCGCGGACGCCCCGTGCTTCTGCGACCAAATGACCGGCGGATTCGACCTCGCGGTCTCGGCCGCGTTGCCGGCGCCTCTCGTCGCCCCGCCGGTTGTGACGATCGCCGTTCGGGTGCAACCGTGCCTTTCCCCCGTTCCCCTTCCCCCCTCGCCGTCCCACTCTCCCCAAACGCGTCCTCCGAACGGGCTCGCCTGACCTGACCCGTTAACCCTCACAATTCGGAGGCATCTCATGCGCAGCGCGCTGTGCGGCGTTCTGCTGTACGGCTTGGCGTTCCAGGCTGCGGCACAGGAGCGAGAGGTCACGTTCGAAGAGCCGCAGCCGGTCGCGGTCACCGGCTTCGCGGTGGGTCGGGCGGACTACGATCGCGTCCTGCGGGCCAACACGTTCGCCGCCGGGAAAATCGGCGTGAGTCTGTTCAAACCCGTCGGGGACGCCTACCTCTTCGCGCAGTTGACGACGGCGCTCGAAGGCGGCGAGGCGTCCACCGAGATCGACAACCTGCTCGTGAGCTGGACTCCACAGCGGGCGAACCGCTGGACGCTGGCGTTCGGCCGGTTCGACGCGCCCATCGGCTTCGAGCGGGACGACGAGCCGCTGAACCTCGTCGCCACCAATTCGTTCAACTTTACCTACGCCCGCCCCGTCAAGCTCACCGGCGTGCAGCTGCATTATGCCGCTTCGCCGCGGCTCGACCTCTGGGCGGCCGCCGCGAACGGGTGGGACGTCACGGTGGACAACAATCGGGGGAAGACCGCCCTGGCCCGGGCCCAGTGGATCCCCATTCCCTGGGTGACACTGGGGGTCACGGGCGTCTACGGACCGGAGCGGGATTCCACCGACGCGCACCAGCGCTCGCTGCTGTCGAGCGACCTCACCATCGACCGCGGACCGGTGATCCTCGGCGCCGAGCTCAACCTCGGCCGGGAGCAAAACCCCGGCGGCAATCTGACGTGGCGGGGTGGCGCGGCGACGGTGTTCGTGCGGCTGGCCCGCGGGCTCGGGCTCGCTGCGCGGTACGACCAGATGGAGGATACCGACGGGCTTTTGAGCGGGACGCCGCAGATCCTGCGATCCGTGACGGTGGGCCCGATGTGGTACTTCAGCAGCGCCCGCGAGGGCATCTTCAGCAACATCGAGCACACCCGTTTCCACCTGCCCCAGGTCGCGCTGCGAGCCGCGCTCCGTGCGGAGTGGTCCACCCAACCGTCCTTCCCCGACGCGACCGGGGCGCTGCAGGGCTCGGATACCAAAGGCGTCCTCGAGCTCGTGTACATCTTCTAGGCGGAGGGACTCGATGTTCTACGACTTGCGCCGTGCGGACGCCCGCATCAAGTGGCTCGTCACGTGCCTGCTCGCGACCCTCGGGATTTCGTACCTGTTCGGAGGCTGGATGGTCGGCCTGTATGGCGGCTTCACCCCGAAATCCGTGGCCGCGACCTTCGCCGAGCCGGAGATGGCCATGCGTATGCCCCCCGACACCACGATGGTCGTGCAGCACCCGGTGACGCTCAGCGAGCTCGG
>QHVD01000600.1 GCA_003222235.1 Gemmatimonadota bacterium
TCGGCGGTGCCGTCCTCCTCGTCGAGGCGCGCCGCCACGTGGTACGCACCGGTCGCGTCGTCGTACCCGCCGCTGGCGCGGAGCACGTCGCCGAGCTCCGTGTACAGCATGCCTTGCAAACCTCTCAGTCCCTCGCCGGGCGGTAGGCTCGCGGTGACCCCGAGCGCTTCTCGAAGATGCACGAGGGCCAGGTCGGGCCGCCCGCCCATCCGGAAGCATCGGCCGAGCCGGCCCAGGATCACGGCCCTGCCATAGGTCGGCGCCTCGCCGAGGCGTGCGAGCGTGGCGAGGATCAGGGGCGCGTGCCGCTCGAGCTCGCGATAGTCACGTGCCTGCGCGTGGAGCGCCGCTCGCCGTTCGCCGTCCGCCGTTGTCGCCGCCTCCTTGTCGCTGATTTTCGCGAGGATGCCGTAGGTCTTCCAGATATCGGGGCCCCGGCCTCCGGGGTCGCGATTCTGCGCCAGGGCCAGCGCATCCTCGGCCAGCTGCCGGGCGTCAGCCAAGCGACCCGGTTGGTTCTGCAGCATGTCGGCGAGGCTGGTCCGGCTGTGCGCGACTCCGGCCAGGTCGCCGCACTGCTCGCTGATGCGGGCCGCCTCCCGGTAGTGCCGTTCGGCCTCGTCCCACTGCCGTTGTTCGTGGAGGATCCTGCCGAGCTGATGCCAGGCGACGGCCTCCATGGCGGACTCGCGCAGCTCTTGAAAGAGCAGCAGCGCGGCGCGGTGGCGCACCAGCGCCTCCTCCAGATTTCCCTCCGCCAACGCAACTGCGCCGAGCCGGCCCAGGTCCACACCTTGGGCGCGGCGGTCTTTCAACTCCTCGGCAATCTTCAGCGCCGCTTCGTAGGCCTGCTTTGCCTTGCCGTACTGGCCGCTGGCGCGGAGCGCGTCCCCGAGCTCCGAGCGCAGCGTGCCCCGCAGCCCTTTCACTCCGTCGCTGGGCGCGAGCCTGCCGGCGACACCCATCGCTTCCCGCAGATGTGCCACGGCCAGATCGGCCTGCCCGCTCGTGTGGAAGCATCGGCCGAGCCGGCCGAGAATGACCGCTCTGCCGTAACTCGGCGCCTCGCCGAGCCGGGCAAGAATCGCCTTGAAGACGTCCGTCGCCCGGCCCACGTGACCCTGCTCCAGCAGCCGCTGGCCACGTTTGCCTTCGGCGACGTACGGCGCTTTGCGTCATGGCTCGATCCGGTTGGCGTACCTCACTTACGGCCGCAAGCGATACTCCGGCGCCGTGGTGTTCTGCCCCTTGTAGCAGCAGGAACCCAAGAAGTTCGGTCGATAGGGATTGGTGAAGCTGTTCTGGCCCGGGGGAAGTGTGCCGACGAGCGCCGGACCGTTGATCCGGCGTAGCACCCGGTCGCGCGCCCGTGTAATGTCTCGTACCAGCCTGCGGGTATCCCAGCCGACCAGCTTGCCGCTGCGGTACACGATCTTACCCGCAATCAAGACGTCCCGGACGTTCCGGGTGTCCATCATCGTGACGATCGCCCCGGCCACGTTGTTGATCGGGGCGACGTTGATGTTGCTCGCGTCCAGCACGACGATGTCGGCCTCCTTGCCCGGCGTCAGCGTGCCGACCTTGTCGAGCACGCGGTTCGCCGCCGCACCCGCGATCGTCATCATCTCGATGACCTGCCGGCAGGTAATCAGTTGCGGCGCAGGCAGATTGTTGGGGTTGCTGATGGGGAAGACGAGATCGTTGGCCAGCGCACGCTGCACGCAAAAAGCCCCCCGCATCATCGAGAACGGGTCCGTCGTCATGTTCGTTTCGACGTCGGGGCTCAGGCTCGGCAGGATGCCGTGATCGAGCGCCATCTGAATCGGCGGCATGCCGTGCCGCATCTGCATCTCGATGATGACGGCGATCGACGAATGTCCGCCGTTGGCGGCGAAGATTTCCCACGCCCTCGATTGGCTGGTCAGAGCGTCGATACTGATTTGAGCGGAGGCGTTGTCCTGCCACCGGACGCAGTGGACCTGGGTCACGTCCGACCAGTCGGTGCCGTTGCGGGGGTCGGCGGCGGCATTGATGATGGTTTGGAAGCCGCCGACGTTGTGGTTGTTGATCAATGCGCCGAACTCACGGCCGAGCTGCCACCCCGTGTATGGGGCGCCTGCAAATGCCGGTCCCGGGCCTCCCGCGAAGCCCAGGGTGACCAGCTGGTCCTTCGAGTTGAAGTAGGTCTTCGCCAGCCGGCCGATGCCCCTCGTCGCGTCGCCGCTTGCGCCCGGAAATTCCGACAGGCCTCGGTCCGTCCCGTTGGTGTAGTCGTAGACCATGCGGCGTCCGGAGTCCATCAGTCCCTGAATCATGGCGTCGCTATACTCGGGCGTGTGCGAAGCCTGCGACGTGTCCGTCCCCATGGTGACGCCCTGAGTGATCTGGCTCAGGCAGGCCACGAGCTCCGAGATGTAGCAATCCTGGGGATCGTACGGGGAGCGCCCCAGGTCCCATAAGAACGTGCCCGGCGCCACGGGGTCCGGAAGCCGGCCCGCGGTCCAGATGCTCTGGACGACCGTC
>QHVD01000200.1:0-289 GCA_003222235.1 Gemmatimonadota bacterium
ACTGCCGCAGCAAAACGAGTTGCGCTTGATAGTCTGCGGCCACCGCGGCTGCCTCGAGCTCTGCCCGGTATCGGGCGTCCTCGACCGACAAGAGGGTGAGGAACTCGGCGCGACCGACCTGATAGATCCGCAGCACCGATTCGACGGTCCCCTCCGCATTGGGCAGGACGCCGTCCACGAGGAGCGCAAGACGCCGCTGTGACGCCTGGACTCGGGCAGCGGCTTCAGTGACCTCGCGACTGAGCTGGAGCTCCGCGTCGCGCAGCCCGGCCGCGGCCCCAGTTGAATC
>QHVD01000200.1:371-5824 GCA_003222235.1 Gemmatimonadota bacterium
GGCCCACGAAGGCAGAGAAGAAGTCCGGATAATTGACGTTGAACGCCCGAGGCCGGTAACCGTAGCGTAGCGTCAGGGTGAACTCAGGCCGGGCGCCGAGACGCTCGACCTGAATCGTGCGTGTCGCCCCGTCGACGGCTGTCCGGCGAGCTGAGAGCCGGGGATGGGTTGCCAGGGCTACGGCAACGAGCGAGTCGGTGGGAGGTAGAGCCGCCGCCGCGGCACGCACAACGGCGGCGTCGATCGGCGCAATCGCCAGCGAGTCACCTGGCAGCCGGCTCCGTAGCGCATTCACTGCGGCGAGCGCGGCCACTCGCTCGCTTTCCAGAGCAAACGCCTCGGACTGCAGGCGGTCGCGGGCCAGCTTCGCCTGGAGGGGATCACTCTGCGGTGCGGTGCCCGTCGCATAGCGGGTCATGCTGAGCTGGACGGCGGCGTCGAGCAGCTCCCGCTGGCGGCGCAGCGTCTCCAACGCGGTCACCGCATATCGCAGTCGGTAATAGGCCGCCGCCGACGCGGTGGTCACCTCACGGCGGACGTCGCCTTCCTCCGCGCGGGCGCCGGCCGCAGCCGCCCGCATGACTCGGGAGCGAGCCCCGAGTGAGCCAGGCCACGGGATCTCCTGGCTCAGCTCGACATCCGCCTCGGTGAAGTCACTTTGGTTGAACTCGAAGTGCGGCAGCACCAGGTCCATCACGCCGACCGACACCATCGGGTCGGGTAGCGTGCCAGCTGGCCGGATGCGAAGAGTCGCTGCCCGCACGGCCGCCTGTCGCTGCGCTACGGTCGGGTTGCCGGCGAGCGCTTCGGCGACCAACGCCTGTAGCGCCGAGTCCCCGGCGATGGATGCGGCCGCGCCTTGGCCGACCGCAGGACCGGCGCCCGCCATCACGAACGCGCTCGCGGTCTGAATCAGTTGTCGGACTTGCATACCTCTCCTCGCCAATCAGTTTCCGGCGGAACGCGCCGAAGCCCGCGCCGCTCTTGGCGGCGCGTCAGGGCACACTACGGTTGGGAGAGGCTAGGCTTGGGGAGGTGGAGGGAGCGGTGCTTGTGGGTCAGCCGGGGCGAGGGTAGAGACCCCGAAACCGACAATGTGGGACTCTCGTGCGGGGACGGAAACTGCTCCGCCAAGCGCAACCACCGCGGGCGCCGTGATCGCGCAGAACGCCGCATTGGCGCACGGGGTAGCGTGGGTCGTCGCAGCGACGGCTAGCCCGTGGGGGTGGGACGCCATCTGTTGCTCGCAGTTCGCCGGCGTTGCTCGTTGGACTTGGCCACACAAGAGCGGCAGGCCAACCGGCAACATCTGGCCGCTTAGCAGGAGCGTGGCGACGAGTCTGACGAGTGAAAGTCTCATGCGTCCCCAATATACCACGACACCATGCCCAACTGTTTTGATGGCCTCGAAGAAGTAGGCCCCGCGGCCCCACAGGGAATTGATGAAGAACGACACGCGGTCCGGCGTGTTATCCTTACCGAGCACAATGATTCACTTCTCCCCAGCACGCACCGCTCTGCAAGCCATCCGTCTCGCCGTCGCACTGTCCGTCGCCACTGCGGGCAGCGGCCTACCGATGTGCGTCAGCTTGCTTGCGCAGGCGGCAGCCCCGTGCGACATGCACTCGGATCACAGCGGAGCCCCGACGCATACGCACGCCGCACATCTCGCCGCACTTGTGGCTCAACCATCGGGCCAAGCGTGCCACCAGGACGCAAGCGGACTCGGGTGCGCTGCCGGGAGCACGTGCCCGACGGGAAGTCCCGCGACGGGGGTGTGGGCCAAGGTGTCGGTCGGCCTGTGTGCCGCATCCCGTACGGGAGTTTTGGGACCAAGCACCACCTTCGTTTCCTACCTCGCCCCACCGCTTTCTCCCCCGCCTCAAGCCTAAGTCGGTCATCGCAGGTGTAGTGCGTCGGCCGCGCGAGCGGCGCGCGCTTCTCGACTTTGGCTTGAGGAGATCTCGACATGCGAAGGCTTTTGCTGGTGCTCATCGCCGGCGTGGCGTCGCCGCTCCGAGCGCAAATGGACATGCAACATCCCATGGAGATGCACGCAGGGCCCCTCGGCATTCCTGAGACGCGGATGGGATCCGGAACCTCCTGGCTTCCCGATGCGTCCCCGATGCATGCCGCCCACTACATGCTCGGGCGTTGGACACTCATGCTGCACGGGAAGGGATTTTTCCAGTACGACTGGCAGGGAGGCTCGCGCGGCAGCAACCAGCTGGGGATCGTCAACTGGGGAATGGCGGCTGCGAGCCGGCCGCTGGGCGGCGGTCAACTCCAGCTCCGGGCGATGCTCAGCGCCGAGCCGTGGACCATCGGCAGTCGGGGCTACCCCTTGCTCGTACAGTCAGGGGAGTCGTACCAGGGGGCGCCACTGCATGATCGCCAGCACCCCCACGACCTCTTCATGGAGCTCGCGGCACTCTATGAACGCCCCGTGGCTCGGGATTTCGGGCTCTCGCTCTACCTTGCGCCGGTCGGCGAACCGGCGGTGGGCCCTGTGGCTTTCCCCCACCGGCCGTCCGCAGCGGATGATCCGTTGGCGCCGATCTCCCATCACTGGCAGGACGGCACCCACATCACCTTTGGGGTCGTGACCGCAGGGGTGTTCACGCGGAACGTGAAGCTTGAAGCTTCCTGGTTTAACGGCCGGGAGCCGGACGAGAATCGGACGAACTTCGACTATGCAGGCCGCCGACTCGATTCCTTCAGCGCCCGGTTGACCGTCAATCCGGGGCCGCGCTGGAGCCTGTCCACCTGGTACGCCTACCTGAAGAGTCCCGAAGGGCTCTACCCAGACGAGTCCCTCCACCGAATCGGAGCGTCAGCGCTGACCACGCAGCCGGTCGGCACTAAGGGGACCTGGTCGAGCGGCCTGATCTACGGCGCGAACGACCAGATTGGGCCCGGGCCGCTCGCGAGCAGCGTCGTGCTGGAGAGTACCGTCGACCTGGGCGGGACGAACTCGTTTTTCGGGCGCGTCGAGTACGTGCGGAAGAGCGCCGAGGAGCTCGTGATCTCCTCAGTGCCCCCGACGACGCAATACGATGTCGGCGCGCTGGCCCTCGGGTACCTGCGCACGGTCGGCACCGTGGCGGGGCTCGTCGCCGGAGTAGGCGTGCGCGGGTCGCTCAACTTTGTGCCCTCGAGCCTTGATGGTGCGTATGGGAGCCGCACGCCGGTAGGAGCGGCTATCTATCTCCAACTGCGGCCGGCAGACAGCCGCGAAAGCGGTATGAAGATGAACGGGATGCCGGGCATGCACGGAGGCTCCCATGACTAGGCGGATGGAACCACATCACCGCCACGCGCCAGACGCGCACGCCGGGCACGGGGCGCACATGGTGCGGGACATGCTGCGGCGCTTCGTTGGCTCGGCGATCCTCACCGCCCCGATCATCCTCTACTCGCCGCTTGGCACCTCGCTCTTCGGCCGCGAGCTCGCGCCGCCATATGGGCTGTCGCCCGGGCTCCTGGCTTTCGTCCTGACCTCGATCGTCGTCTGGTGGGGCGGGTGGCCATTCGTGTCGTCCGCGGCGCGCTCGCTGCGACAGGGCGAGCTCACGATGATGACCCTGATCACGACCGGCATCCTCGTGAGCTACGTGTACTCGGCCGCAGTCACATTCGGCTTGCGGGGCGAGCCCTTCTACGATGCCGCGGCGATGCTGACCGCCTTCAGCCTCCTTGGTCACTGGATGGAGATGCGGAGCCGCTTTGCCACCGGCCGGGCGGTCGAGGCGCTGCTCAAGCTCGCGCCGCCCACCGCGCGGCGGGTGCGGGATGGGCAAGAGGAGGAGGTGCCGCTCGAAGCCATCGCGGTGCGCGACGTCCTTGCGGTTCGGCCGGGCGATATCATCCCGGTGGACGGCGTCGTGATCGAGGGCTCGAGCTACGTAGATGAATCGATGCTCACCGGAGAGCCGGTGCCGGTCGCGAAGGGGCCAGGGGCCGAGGTCGTGGGCGGGACGCGCAATCAGCAGGGAGCGTTCCGGTTCCGCGCGACCAAAGTCGGAGCTGATACGGCCCTGGCTCGCATCGTCGCCATGGTGCGGGAGGCGCAGTCCTCGAAGGCGCCGGCGCAGCGGCTCGCGGACCTCGCGGGCAAGTATCTGGTGATCGTGGCGCTCGCGGCCGGAGTCGTCACTTTCGTGGTGTGGCTGATATTCGGAGCCCAAGGCGTCTCCTTTGCGCTGTCGGCTGCCGTGGCAGCTATCGTGATCGCCTGTCCGGACGCGCTCGCGCTCGCGACGCCGACGGCGATCACGGTCGGTGTGGGACGGGCGGCGCGTGCCGGCGTGCTCTTCAGGAACGCCACGGTTCTCGAGGCGGCTGCCCAGGTGGATACCGTCGTCTTCGACAAGACCGGCACGCTCACCGAAGGTCGCCCGTCAGTGACGGATGTCATTCCCGCGGCTGGCGTGGAAGAAACAGAGATTCTCCGGCTCGCCGCTGCAGCGGATGCGCAGTCGGAGCACCCACTCGCCACCGCCGTTGTCGCAGCTGCCAAGAAGCGTGCGCTTGTCGTCGATCCGCCCTCCCATTTCGAGGCCGTCCCTGGCCACGGCGTACAGGCGACCGTGGGCGGTCGCACCGTGCTGGTGGGTAATCGCAAGTTGCTCGAGCGAAACGGCGTCACGCCGGGGCTCGAGCGCGAGGCCGAGGGACTGCGAGCGGGAGCGAAGACCGCGCTCTACGTGGCGGCGGATGGCCAGGTGCTCGGTCTCATCGCGGTCGCCGACCGGATTCGCCCGACCGCGAGTGGTGCGGTTTCCGCGCTCCACGACCTCGGCATCCGCGTCCTGCTCCTCACGGGGGACAGCCGGGCCACCGCCGAAACAGTCGCTCGCACGCTCGGCATCGATGATGTCCGCGCTGAGGTATTGCCGGGTGACAAAGCTGCCGAGGTCCGGCGACTCGAGGAACAAGGCCGCCGAGTCGCCATGGTTGGCGACGGAGTAAACGACGCACCGGCGCTGGCGGCGGCGACCGTCGGCATCGCGATCGGCGCGGGAACGGACGTGGCGATCGAGACGGCCGGCATCATTCTAATGAGGGACGACCCGGCCGACGTTCCCGCCGCGCTCGTTCTTGCCCGCCGCGTGCACCGCAAGATCAAGCAGAACCTCTTCTGGGCTGCGATCTACAACCTGATCGCGATCCCGCTCGCTGCCGGCGTGTTGTATCCGTCGCTCGGCATCCTGCTCAAGCCGGCGTGGGCGGCGCTCGCGATGAGCGCCAGCACGGTCACCGTAACCGTCAATGCCCTCCTATTGCCCAGGGTCGGGACCCTGAGGTCGCCATGAATCTTGAGGAGGGCTTTCCGGCTGGGCGGTGCGCTGTGGACCCCGCTCAACTCGCTGGGCGTCGCCACGTTCCCGAGACTTTGGATGCGGTGGAAGCGGATCCGGCTTTCCCTGGCATGACGGTGCTCGACTGCCGGG
>QHVD01000200.1:5987-12940 GCA_003222235.1 Gemmatimonadota bacterium
AGCCAGGCTGGCTCGCCATCCGACTTGATCTCGCCGGCCTCTTCTATACGGCTGGCTCGCTTGCGGGCGCGTGGAACTTCGCGGGCGCCGGCCTGCGCGCGGTGCGCACCCTGAAGCTGGACATGAACTTCCTCATGTCGGCCGCGATCGTAGGCGCCATTCTCATCGGAGAGCCCTTCGAGGCCGCGACGCTTGCGTTCCTCTTCTCGCTCGCCGAGCTCCTCGAACGATTCGCCGTGGATCGCGGTCGCCGGTCCATCGCCCGGTTGGTCGAACTCGCGCCGGAGCAGGCGGACCGCCTGCTCCCCGACGATTCGGTCGAGACGGTGCCGGTCGCCGAGCTGCGCCCGGGTGACCGGGTGCGCATCCGCCCCGGCGACAAGATCCCCGCCGACGGCCGCGTGGCGGCCGGCGGCTCGGCGGTCAACGAGGCGACGATCACAGGCGAGTCTCAGCCGCGGCACAAGGACGTCGACGATCCCGTGTTCGCGGGCTCGCTCAACACCGAGGGCGCGCTCGACATCGAGGTCACGGCCGACGCCGCGCACAGCACCTTGGCGCGCATCATCCAGCTGGTGCGCGAAGCCGAGGCGCGCCGGGCGCCGATCGAGCGGTTCGTGCAGCGGTTCGCCAGGGTCTACACGCCCCTCGTCACGGCGGGGGCCGTCCTCGTCATGGTGGTCCCGCCGCTCGTGTTCGGGGCGAGCGGGTTGGAGTGGTTCGTTCGCGGGCTGACGTTGCTCGTAATCGCCTGTCCCTGCGCGCTCGTGATCGCGACGCCGGTCACGGTGGTCAGCGCACTCACGAGCGCTGCGCGGCACGGGGTGCTCATCAAGGGCGGCGAGCATCTCGAGGCGCTGGGCAGCGTGCGGGCGCTCGCGGTGGACAAGACCGGGACGCTGACCATGGGCCGCCTGCGCGTGACCGGATTCCATGCGGCCGACGGGACGGCGCCACTGGTACTGCTCCAGCGAGTGGCGACGGTCGAGGCGCGCTCGGAGCACCCCATCGCCCAGGCGATCGTCCGATTCGCCGAGGAGCGCGGCATCCGTGCGCATGCACAGGTGGACGACTTCACCGCCCTACCCGGCCGAGGCGTGCGCGCGAAGATGAACGGCCATGACATCCTCGTCGGGACCGAGACGTTCGTCGGACCGGGGCCCGCCGCGCGGTGGAAGGGAGCGGAGCCTGGGACGATGCTCATCTACTTGCGCACGGACGACGGGTTGGAAGGTGTCTTCACCATCCAGGACGAGGTGAGGCCCGAAGCCCAAGCAGTCGTCGCCTGGTTGCACGGCTTCGGAGTACGGCCGATCGTGATGCTGACGGGCGACGGACCCGAGACGGCGCAGATGGTCGGTCGCCTGATCGGCGTGGACGAGGTACGCGCCCGGCTACTCCCCGAGGACAAGGTGCACGCCGTGCGGGCGCTGCGTGAGATTCACGGGACCGTGGCGATGCTCGGCGACGGCGTGAATGACGCCCCGGCCCTCGCGGAGGCCACCGTGGGCCTCGCCATGGGCGCGGCGGGATCGCCTGCGACAATCGAGACCGCCGACGTGGCCTTGATGGCCGATGATCTGACCAAGCTGCCGTACGCCGTACGCCTCGCGCGCCGGGCACGGCGTACCATCCGGTTCAACATCGCGCTCGCGCTCGGTCTCAAGCTCGTGCTGGCGATCGGGGCGGTAATGGGCGTCGTTAGTCTGGCCGTCGCGGTCCTTGTAGGCGATATGGGCGGGTCACTCGCGGTAACGGTCAACGCTTTGCGCCTCTCCCGAACGGGGAGTGACTCATGAGAACTCCGATGGGAATCGGTGCCTTGGGTGGGGCGGTTGCGCTCTTGGTCTCCAGCGGGTGCGATCAGTCCAGCCCCCGCTCCCGTGACTGGGATTCTGATCCGGATCGCCGAGGAGCATCACGCTCGTCGGCGAGAGGGGCGTACGTCGTGGCGATCCCGATGGCGTTTGTGCATCAGTGGATCTCGGACGCGCTCTACGTGGCGGTGGCGCTGCTGTGGCTGGTGCCGGATCGGAGGATCGAAGCGCGTTTGGCGCAGTTGGAGCGCTAAGAGCGAGACCGTGCACTCGGTTGGAGCAGCTCGATGAATGACCGCCGCGGCTCCCACTCCGGACCCGCGAAGCGAACCGAGGCGGGGTCACGATTGAGCAGGGTGACGATGACTTCGGCGACGATACGCCCGCCGACCGGGCCCAACCGCTCACCAGACGTGGTCACCGCCGCCTCTCGCAGGACGTAGTACCAGAGCGGGGTTTCGCCGGTCCATCCGATGACGCGCAATCCCACTTCGTTGCCCGTCAGCGGTGTGACGCCCAGTTGCCGTGCCACGGCTTCACCCGCGCTGAAGGTCGCGCACGGCGAGCGAGTGGTATTCATCGATCTCGGTTTCGCCCGTGATCGCGACCGGCAGATGGATCAGGGGGGGAGCCAATCGACCGTCGATTTTCTTTGCCCGTTGCGCCGCGTCACTCCCGGGCGTGTCGAACAGGAGCGTCCAATCCACCGTTCGTGCGCGTGGAACCGGTCGAAAGCCGAGCAGGTCGGGGAAGAGCGGGACGGGATCCGTCTCTCGATTGAGTTGGTACTTCTGGCGAATCTGACAGTGGCCGTAACGGTACGCGGCGTCGGCAAACTCGAGTGGGATGAATGCGTCTCCGTCCGGCCGGAACCACCGCGGCCCGTCCGCTATGACTTCGTCGACCAGCGGTCGGCCGACGAGCGACGGCAGGAACTCATTGAGGATGGCCCACTGATAGTGCCACCGCATTTCACGCGCAGCCGTGTCGAACACCGCTTGTTCCGATGCCCCGCGGCCGCGCGCCTCGTCCGCGAAGGCGTTGTGTGCCTTCAACATTGCGAGATGCAGTTGCGCCATCAGCAGATCGCGATGCCTTCGACGTTCCGCGGCACGTCGGCCCCATCCGCACCAAGCAGAAATTTCGCGGGGTCGTCCCGTTGAAAAAGGAATGGATGTCCGACCGGGCCGTCGCCGTACAAGCATTCGAGGTTCAGTTGCGGCGCGCGGGCATTCCGCAGCGCGCGAGGGTTGACGTGACTGTGGAGGGCCGATCGATCTGCAGTGATGTCATGGGCGACGAATTGGCCGAAGATCGGCCAGCCGGCGGCGACGGCGCTGAGCGAGGTCGGTGTGTCGGCGAGATCGCCACAGTCGCAGAGTCCACCCGCGCGTCCGATGGCGTGAAGCAACGCCTCGGCGGTTTCGAGGGCCGGGAGCTCCGGAAACATGCGCGCATAACTCGAGGGCCCGATGGCAGCATCGACCGGCGGGCGAACCCGCGACGGCGACAGGCAATGCGTTCTGGAGGACGAGCCGACGGCAGCCATGTGGACCTCGGATGACGCCATCATAGCATGACCAAGCCGCGCCGCAATCCCGTCGCCACCGCTTCCGCCCGGTTCGAAGCCCCGAGTTTCTCGTAGATCGCGGCGAGATGGGTCTTGACGGTGTGCTCCGAGATGCCGAGCCGCGCATCTCCCGTTCGCGCGGGGTCAGCGCACGGTCGCCATTATCCACCGGAGCGCGGGTCCCATCGCCCGACTTGTCATCGAGTACCGCTGTTGCAAGCGCTGCCGGGAGCGACGCGAGCCCCGCGGCCGCCGCTCGCACGGCCGCGCGGATCTCCTCCGGCGAGGCATGGCGGGGCAGCACGGCGCGCGCGCCGGCGCGCAGCGCTCGAGCTCCGGCCTCGCCGTCGAGATCGTCCAGCAGCACGACGACCGGCGTCGAGTCGCGGTTCGGCCGTTGCTCGAGGAGCACCGGAAGGGGCAGCTGAGGCTCGGGTCCGGGACCGAGCACGATGACGTCGGGACGGCCCTCACGTATCTCGTCGCCGAGCGACTCGAGAGAGTCGGACGCAGCGACGAGGAGCAGCCCGGGGTCCTGGGCAATCGAGTGCTCGAGGTCTTTAAGGGTGCCGGCCTCCGGCGACACGATGAGGACGCGTATCACGACACCGCCATTGTCTGAGAGCGTCGTACCCATGCCTCGACTGCTACCGCGGGGATTGCCAGCGCCAGGCCGCCCTGCATCATCGTGTTAACTCCGACGAGTCTTCCCGTAGCATCGGCGAGCGGGCCTCCCGAGAAGCCGGGAGCGAGGCGCACGTCCGCCCGAATCCACCGCGGCGTCCGACCCTCGCGGTCACTCTCGGCACGGTGGATGATGCCGAGCGTGGCCGCGCCCGTGAGGCCGCCGGGGTGACCGAGGGCGATCACGAGCTCACCCACGCGCAGCGGCGGAGAGTCCCGGACTACGGCGCCTACCACCGCGCGGCCCGGCTCGAACTCGAGGGCGGCGAGGTCGCGCCTCAAGTCGCGCGCCACGAGCCGCGCGCGCGCAGCCGTGCCGTCGCTGAGCTCGACTGTCGCCCGCTCCCCCTCGACGACGTGCGCGTTCGTGATGACGAGCCCCGGGCCCTCCGGCTCTCCCCCGTTCCACAGGATCCCCGCGCCCGTCGCCGCGCGGTGTGTCCGCACCTGCACGGTGATCTGGCGGAGCTGGTCCACCGCCGCGGCGACCTCTTGCGCAAGACCAGCCGTCATGGACGCCGTCATGCTGCCCGCGACGTCGGGCGCTCGCCTGGGGTCAGCTGGAGCGCTTTGACCTGTCCTCCCCGGATCAGGCGTGCCGCGAGGGGCTTGCCCACGCGGTCGCCTCCGAGCTTAGCCAGGACGTCGGATGCATCGTTCACCGCCGTGCCGTCGAGCTCGAGCAGCACATCGCCGAGCAGCAAGCCGTCCCGGTCCGCAGGTCCGCCCGACTCCAGGCTCACGATGAGCAAGGCCAGGTCGCTCTTAAGCTCGAGCTTCCGAGCGAGCGACTCCGGGACCCGCACGGGTTGCGTGCCGATCCCCAGATAAGCGCGCCGGATGTTCCCGCGTTCCAGGAGCTCGGTGACGATACGCTCGACGGTCGCGATCGGAATCGTCACCGGCACGCCGCGCGCCAGCGCGGAGGTGTTGATGCCGAGCACGCGACCCGCCGCGTCAATGAGGGGACCACCGGAAAAGCCATCGTAGATCGCCAGGTCCAGCCGCAGCAGCGAGTCGATCTCGGCCCCCTGCCACGTACGCCACGGACCATCCGCGCGGCTCACCACGCCCCAGCTTGCAGTCAGCCCCGGCCCTGGGCGGCCGAGCGCGATCACCAGTTCGCCGATTTTGGGGGGCGCATCACGTCGGAGACTCGCGACCGGCAAGCTCTGGCCGGCGAGCTTCAAGACCGCGAGGTCGGTGCTCGGGTCGCGCCCGGCGAGACTCGCCGGGGCGGTCGTGCCATCGGGGAGGGTCAGCGTGATATTCTCGTCGCGGTTGATCGTGTGATTCGTCGCCACGACCACCCCCGGTTGCCAATGCACGCCGCTCGCTGGAATGCGCCGCCGGGCGTGTATCGCGACGACCGCTCGGCCGGCCGACTCTACGGCATCGGCGAGCTCGGTCGAAAGGGATTGCAGCACAGTGCTCATCGTTACCTCCGTCACCGGCGGGCGTCGGCGCCCGCTCACGTGGATTGGAGTATGGGGCGAGGGCAGGGTGAGCGGCATCGGCCGAACAGGCGACCTTGAACGGCGCGGCGGACATCGGAGATCGTCTTCGGCGGTCTCCTGAAACAACCCTTTCGCAGGTCCCGTTATCTAACCGGGAAAGCTCCGACCAGGCTGTTCATGCTCCTGGCCTTGCCCCTTCTCGCCGCCGTCACGATCGCTGGTCAGGTTACCGACCAGCGGCCAACGCGTTACCCCCCTGAACCGCCGCCGCTCCCGGCACCGAGCGTCGCCGCCACTCGCGCCGCTCAGCCACCCGTCATCGACGGACGCGACGACGACCCCGTGTGGCGCGAGGCACCACCCGTCACCGGATTCCAGGAATGGCGGCCCAGCGAGGGCGGACCGCCGAAGCTCCCGACCGAAGCGAAAATCGCCTACGACGCGGCCAACCTGTACGTCTTCGTCCGCGCCTTCGACCCGCATCCCGACAGCATCATCACGGTCCTCGCCCGGCGCGACTACTTCACCCCCTCCGACATGATCTGGCTGTTCCTCGACTCGTATCACGACCGCCGCACCGGGTACGAGTTCGGCGTCAACCCCTCGGGCGTGAAGCTCGACGCGCAGGTCTACAACGACGGCAACGAGGACTTCGCCTGGGACGGGGTGTGGGACGTCGCGACCCGCGTCGATTCCCTGGGCTGGACCGCCGAATTCCGGATCCCGCTGTCGCAGCTCCGCTTCGGACGGGAACGCAGCCACACCTTCGGCTTCACAGTGGAGCGGGACCTGTACCGGTACGCCCAGCGGGTGAGCTGGCCGCTGTTCCGCCAGTCGCGGGCGGGGTTCGTGTCGCAGTTCGGCGAGCTCAGCGGGCTGGACGACCTCGAGGCGCCGCGCCGCCTCGAAGCCGCTCCCTACGTCGTGACCAAGAACGTGTCGCAGTTCACGGCGACCGGGATCGGCCGCTCCCAGAACGTGACGATCGGGGGCGACCTCAAGTACCGCGTCGCATCGAACCTTACGCTCGACGCCACGGTCAATCCGGACTTCGGCCAGGTCGAGGCCGATCCGGGGGTACTCAACCTCACGGCGTTCGAGACGTTCTTCAAGGAGCAGCGCCCGTTCTTCGTGCAGGGAGCGGGGATCTTTCGCGTCGACTTGAACTGCACCGCGGTGAACGACTGCAACACCGGCGAGGGTCTGGTCTACTCCCGGCGTGTCGGACGCGCCCCCGAGCTGGCGGGTACCTACTCGGACACGACGTCGCCCGCCTTCACGACGATCCTCGGTGCGGGCAAGCTCACCGGGCGCCTGCCGAGCGGCATGACGATCGGCGTGCTCGACGCCGTGACACGACACGTCACCGGCGTCGGGGGAGCGACGATCGAGCCGGCGACCAACTACGGCGTCGTGCGGCTGCGC
>QHVD01000200.1:12970-13594 GCA_003222235.1 Gemmatimonadota bacterium
CGTCAATCGCGACAACGATTCCTTTACCTCGCCCTACCTGCGCCGCAGCGCCTACGTGGGCGCCGCGGACTTCCGGCATCGCTTTCCGGGCGGCCGGTTCGAGCTGTGGGGCTCGCTCGACCTGAGCCAGGTGGCGGGGAGTGCTCAGGCCATCGCCGCCACGCAACGTGACGCGGTCCACTACTACCAGCGCCCCGATGCCGGGCTTCGATACGACACGACGCGCACCTCGCTTTCCGGGGACGCCGAGGAGCTGCAGTTCGGCAAGGTGGGGGGCGCGCACCTGCTGGGGCAGACGAGCTACCAGCGGCGCTCCGCGGGCTTCGAGGTCAACGACCTCGGCTACCTACAGCGCGCCGACCAGCAGACGTGGAGCACGTGGGTCGGCTACTTCGATCGCCATCAGCGCGCCCTGTACCGGCGGTTTCAATGGAACTTCAACTGGTGGCAATACTGGACGACCGGCGGCCTGCCCGAGGAACGGGCCTTCAATACCAACACGCACACCACGTTCCGCAACACCTGGTCCTTCCATATGGGGGGTACGCTGGGCCAGCTGGGCGAGACGTACTGTTACTCGTGCGCGCGCGGCGGCCCGGCCGTGCGTCACGATCCGTACTTCGC
>QHVD01000201.1 GCA_003222235.1 Gemmatimonadota bacterium
TGGTCGAGGCGATTGAGGAGAAGCTCGGGCGGAAGCGTGGGGCGCAGGCGCGTAACGAGTAGTTGTGCTGGTCGCCGGGCGACACCGGGCTGCCACCGGGCGGCTCGCGGCCCGGGTCAGTGGACAAAGCCTGGCGGTCGCCAGCCAGCCTGATAACACTCAGTACAGGTCGGGAACACCCTCGGACTCCCGTTCTCCATGCCGACGAGACCCCACGTTTCCCTCCAGATGCCACGATCTTCCGCGTCGAGCGGATGGGGATGGCCCACTTCGGTCGGAATGCTCTTGCCGCAATGGGCGCACACCGTGCGGAGCGCGGGATTGGCTTCGGCTCGAAACTGCGATCCCTTCTGCGCCATCGCGCTCCACCAAGGCTGGGCGCGGTCCAGCCAGTCCGCTTTGAGCTAGACCTCGACCTCTACGTCGGATCCCTGGACGCGCACGGCGTATCGCGCAACGCCGCGTGGGGCTGGCGGCCCGAGCACTGCGCCGGTCTTGATGTTGTAGATGGCCCCATGCCACGGGCACGTGACCTCCTCGCCCGACACCTCGCCCTCCGAGAGCGGGCCGCCACGGTGGGTGCAGGTGTCGTCGATGGCGTAGAAGCTCCCCTCCAGGTTGAAGAGAGCGATCTTCTTCCCCGCCACCTCGACGCACTTCGCCGCGCCTGGAGCGAGGTCGGCGGTGCTCGCGACCTTGGTGAACTGCGCCATGTGAACCTCCTCGCGACTCGCTGGTAGGGAACCATCGGTCGCTGGCACTGAAGTCTAGCACCCCTTGGTCGCATCGGCCTGCGTCTCGCCCGTGGACACCGCGCCCGCGTCAGGCGAAGATTCGCGTTGCCCGTGACGGAAACCACCCCTCTGGCGCCCAGCACGGCCGAAGCGGCCGCCGCGACGGAGCGGCTCGCCGCCTTGGTCATCGGCGCGCTGACTGCCATCGTCATCGGGGGCGTCGCCCTCGTCATCTACGTGCCGCACGGTGGGCACGCGGCTGGGTCATCCTGGCTGCCCGCGATCAACGCCGCGCTGAACGCCACGGCGACGGTCCTCCTCGGCAGCGGGTACGTCTTCATCCGCCGCCGCCGCATCGCCGCCCACCGGGCGTGCATGATCGCGGCTTTCGCCGCCTCCTCCCTCTTCCTCATCACCTACCTGATCCACCACGCCCGCGTGGGCTCGGTCCCCTTCCACGGTCCGGCGTGGCTGCGCCCCGTCTACGTCGGGCTGCTCGTCCCGCACATCGTGCTGGCGGCGTTGGTCGTGCCCCTGGCGCTGACGACTATCCACCGCGCCTGGCGCGGCCGCTTCGACCGTCACCGGCGGCTGGCGCGGGTGACGCTGCCCATCTGGCTCTACGTCTCGGTCAGCGGCGTCCTGGTGTACGTTCTCCTCTACCACGCCGGCCGCTGAACCCGATTCCGTTCTTCGTCCCGGTGCGGCTCGCCTCGCTTCATCACTTCGACGGTATCGCGCTCCACTTCGCCACTTCGGCTCGGCGCATCGTGACCGGGCGGCATGCCCCCCCACTTGACGCCCGTCGTCGCCGGAGCATAGCGTCTTGTCCCAGGAAGGAAGGCGCACATGAAGGGCTCGATGTGTGTTGCCCGCGTGCTCTGCCTCCTCCTACTCGCCGGCTCGCCAGCACTGGCTTTCCAAGGCGCGGGCTTTGGCGGTGGGATGCACCTCGGCGGCTTCGGGGGCGAGATGCACGTCGGCGGCGGGCGGTTCGGCACCGCTTCGGGTTTCCACGGCGGGTTCGGCCCGGCCTTCCACGGCCCCGGCTTCGTCGGCGGTCACTTCGTCACCCGTCCGGGGGCCTTCCACGGGGGCTTCGATCACTTCCACGGAGGGCTCGCGCACTTCCCCGTCCATCCCGGCTTCGACTTCCGCTTCCACCATACCTTCCCTCACCAGTCAGCGTTCTTCTTCAGCTTCGGCCATCCGTTCTTCTTCCCGTCCTCCCGAATCGTCATCGTCAGCCACCCCTTCTTCTTCCCGCGCTTCGGGTTCTTCGTGAACGCGCCCTTCTTCTGTTTCCCCTGCGGTATCGGCTTCTCGACCGAGGCTATCTTCTTCGACCACATCCACCGCTTCCATCATTTCCACGGTATCGCGCCGCACTTCCGCATCGCCGCCGGCTCGCACGCCGTCTTCACCGGCTCGTAGCGCGACAGACGCCCCTGCGTGTTGGCAAGAAACCCTCGGTAGTCTCGGAAATCCGCGAGAACGGTCCGTATCCCGGGTGCTCGGAGTCTCCCGCGAGAGTTGTGGTCGATCCCGATGAACGGGAGCCGCAGCCGCTGGGCTGCACGCACATCCCAAGGTCCGTCCCCGACGTACACGGCATGCCTTTGGTTGAAGCCGGCGCGTTCAAGGGCGCAGCGCAGGATCGCTACGCGGTCCGGTTCTTCGTCGCACGCGACGAGAGGGCACTCCCCGATTTCGATGAGTGAGCGGGCGAGCTTGAGACGCGCCGAGTTTTCCCAGCAGCCCGTCGCGATAGCAATGGCGTGACCGTCCTTTCGTAGGCGGTCGAACATAGTGCCGGCGCCGGCAACTTGGTGCGTCGCGTCGGGTGGGAGTGCCTCATCTAGCATCTCGATGAACCGGCGGCGCATATCATCGAGCGAACGATTCGCCCTGCCATGCCCGGCGCGACGGAGAGCCTCTTCCGCGATCCCTCGATCCGTAGCGTAGCGGTATGCGGTCCAGTCGAGGGTGGGGAGCGGAAAGCCGAACGTGTCGAAGAACGCCTGCGCGTAGAGCGAGGCATCAATGTCGGAGGTCCGGGTTTGCGATGCAAAAGCCCAACGAGGAGGGTTTCAATCGGCAGGGAGTCTATGTCGTAGACGATTGGCGGTAAATCTACTCTGAGGAGCCCATTCGAGCTATATCCTCATCCCCCGTGGCTACCTCGCCAACGTGACCAGCCTGGAGCACGAGCGGTAGAAGCGGGCACACCCCGAGGTCTGCCCGCAAGGTCGGATCAGCGACAATTTACCGGACATCCGCAAACGTTCGGGATTCCGTTCGCATCGACTCCGCAACTCTTCCCGCCTGTGCAGTCGGTGCCGTCTTGGCAATAGCAATTGCAGTTTCCACCGCCGGGTATCGTCGTGGTCGTAGTCCGCACATTGCAGTCCCGGCCGCACACACTGCCGGCGGCGCAACAGACGAGGGGGTTGCCACAGGCGACGGGCATGGCAGCGGGACAGGGATCCGTACAGCCGCCTTGCCCGCAGGCACTTCCCGGCGTGCAGCAGTAGTCGCCGCAGGCCACCGGATACTGTCCACCGCAGCAACTTGAGGTGTTGCACGTAGCACCCGAGGGACAACACATTCCATTTGGGCACGCGATGGGGAAGTCAGCAGGACAACCACGTGGCGGGATTGTCGTCGTGGTTGTAGAAGGATTCGCCACGCACGTCGATGCCCCATGGTCGCAGTAAGGGGTCCCGCGTGGACAGAAGATGGTCCCACAAGCTTCCGTTGTTGGGGGCTTCGGACGCTGTAGTGGTGCCAACTGCGGGCACTTCACTCCCGGTGGGGGCTGTATCATGCACTGCCCTTGATCGCACTGCTGGCCACCTGGGCAGGGATTCAGTCGGCTACAAGGTCTGGCACATTGCGCGTCGGCGGGATTGCCGAGGCAGCTGTACACCATTTCCTTCAGGCACCGCTTGAACAAGCACCCCTTTACGAAGACGTTACGACAACGCTCTCTATAGAAGGGGCACGAGGTGTAGCACATGACACGATGGACATGGTTCTCATGGCGGACTGTCTGACGTAACGACGCGGGAGCAACGGTGGTGATGAGGAATAGAGCAAGCGCGACGAGTAGCTTCTTCATTATCCCTCTCTTGTAGTCACCCTATCGGGGCAGGCGTGGCACGCACGTGCGTGGACGGGACCGTCATCTGCCCTCAGGCGCAAAACCTGTGCCGCACGCGGCGCTAGCCTAATGTCAGCCTAGCGAGCACGGACGGTCCCTGAGCCAGCGGCACTCGCGGCATCTTTGTGACGGGGGCGGCGGAATGCGGACGGGTTGACGCCGTCCCACGGTCCCCGCCGAGGTCGAGTTGCACCGCAGGCGGCTGGTGGTCTTGGACGCACCTCACTCAAGGAGGCCGGATGCAATACATGATCATCGAGCACTTTCGGGACGGCGACCCGCTGCGATTAGCTTCGGCTCGGAACTGCGATCCCTTCTGCGCCATCGCCCTCACCAAGGCTCGGCGCGGTCCAGCCAGTCCGCTGTGACCTACACCTCGACCTCTACGTCCGACCCCTGGACGCGCACGGCGTATCGCGCAACGCCGCGTGGGGCGGGCGGCCCGAGCACTGCACCGGTCTTGATGTTGTAGACAGCCCCGTGCCACGGGCACGTGACCTCCTCGCCCGACACCTCGCCCTCCGAGAGCGGGCCGCCACGGTGCGTGCAGGTGTCGTCAATGGCGTAGAAGCTCCCCTCCAGGTTGAAGAGAGCGATCTTCTTCCCCGCCACCTCGACGCACTTCGCCTCGCCCGGAGCGAGGTCGGCGGTGCTCGCGACCTTGATGAACTGCGCCATGAGAACCTCCTTCCGACTCGTGGGCGATGATCGTCGCTGCCCTCGCTCGCGGGTGGGCAGGATCAGCCCAGCCGGTAGCGAGTGGCTGTATCCGATTCGCGTGGTTCGTGCTCTCGGGAGATGCCGTGCTCTTACCTCGTGCCGAACTGCATCACGAGCCCCCCGACCCAGACCAGCGCGCCGCCGAGTACGAGGCTCGGGGTGGGCCGGTGTGGCCCTCGCCCGTCGAGCCCGCCGAGGTGTAAGGATGGGCGACTGGAATGGCGAGCCGCCTGTTCCTGCTCCTCGCGCTGGTGGTCGTGATCGCCGCCGCGTGGGCGGCTCTCGTCACACTCTTCACCACCTCTAACCCTTGGCTGCCACCGTCGTTGATCTCCTAGTCGCCCGCCTGCCGCGCGGCGGTTCGGCGCGCTCTGACCTCCCATGCGGGATCGATGATCGTGTCGCGGAGATCCGACAGGAAGCGCCGGTTGTCGAGGTACCGCCACGGGTGGAAATCGGGCCGATGGTAGGCGGCGACGGCGCGCCATCGACCCCGCAGCATCCCGCCGCGCCCGAAGACAAAGCGGATGAGGCCCCGCCACGCGTGGAGGTCCTGCGCCGCGCCGGCGCTGGCAAGGATACGGTATGACACCGATGGGAGCGCGAGGGCGAGGAGGACGACAGCGATCCATAGCCCGGCGATGCGGACGGCGTAGGTGTAGAGCCCGTGGCCGCGTGCCGCGTGGAACGCGTCGAAGAGCACCGCCTTGTGCTCCACCTCCTCGTAGCCGTGCCACCGGAACAGCCGGGTAATGCGAGGGTCGACGCCGTCGAGCAGC
>QHVD01000601.1 GCA_003222235.1 Gemmatimonadota bacterium
CCTATTCATATCGCAACGCCACCATCGGATCGACCTTCGTCGCCCGGCGCGCCGGGACCCACGTCGCCAGCAGCGCCACGGCGACCAGCAGCAGTGCCGTCGCCACGAACGTCGTCGCATCGTATGGCGCCACCTCGAAGAGCATGGCGGTGAGCGCGCGCGTCACGCCGAGCGCCGCGAGCAGCCCCAGCCCAACGCCCGCCGCCACTCGGCGCAGACTCTCTCGCATCAGCAGTCCGACGACGTCCACGCCGCGCGCCCCCAGCGCCATCCGAATGCCGAGCTCCCGCGTCCGCTGGGTCACGGCGTATGCGGTGACGCCGTAGATGCCGACCAGCGCGAGCCCGACCGCGAGCAGGGCAAAGATGGTGAGCAGGGTCGTATTGAAGCGCCGCGCAGCGGTCTGGCGGCCGATCAGCTGCTCGAGGCTCACGATGTCCCCGATCGATTGCTCGGGATCGCCCTGGTGCACGGCGTCGCGGATCGCGCCCACGAGTTGGAGCGGCCGGCCGTTCGACGCGCGGAGCGCCACCCACATCTCCCGCAGATCCGGCTGCTGTGACGCGGGCCGGTAGATCTCCGGTTGCGGCGTGACATCGAGCGAGGCGGAGCGCAGGTTGTCGATCACGCCGACGATCGTGCTGGCCGGTTGCCCGGGGCCGCCGGTGGTGAGCTGTTTGCCGACGGGGTCTTGGCTCGGCCAGAGCTGATCCGCGGTTGCGCGATTGATCACGGCGACAGGAGGCGAGCCGGCACGATCCTCTGCCGTGAAGCCGCGGCCCCGGCGGATCGGAATGCGGAACGTGGTGAAGTAGTCCGGGGAGATGACAGACAATCGCAGCACCATGATCGGCTCGGGATAGTCCGGCCGCACCGTCCGCGGATCGAACGCGATCATGAACATGTTGCCACTCAGCGGCAGCGTGCCGGCGAGGCTGGCCGACTGGACCCCGGGGTAGGCCTGGAGCGCCGCGAGCATGTTCTCGAAGAACAGGGTCTGTTGTGAGCCGAATGCGGGCCGCGAGCACGTCGCGCGTGTCGAACCCGGGATTCACGTTGCTCAGCCTGATGAAGCTCCGTACCAGCAGGCCCGCTCCCACGAGCAGCACTAGGGCGAGGGTCACCTCGCTCACGACGAGCGTGCTCTGTAGCCGCCGCCGCCCGCCGGTTGCGCCCGGGGCATCCTCCCGCAGCGATTGCTCGATGCCGGCCGCCGAGGCGCGCCAGGCGGGGAGCAGGCCGAACGCCACCCCGGTCACCACAGCCAGACCTAGACTGAACGCGAGAACCTGGGCGTCGAGTGCGATTTCAGGGGTTCGCGGCAGCGCGTGCGGCCAGACGGCGAGCAGAGCCTGGAGTCCCGACCCCGCCAGCACGACTCCGACGATGCCTGCGGCGAGCGCGAGCAGCGTGCTCTCGGTCAGCAGCTGCCGGACGAGGCGCGCGCGTCCCGCGCCGAGGGCCTGCCGCACCGCCATCTCACGGCGGCGCGCAGTGGCGCGAGCCAGCAGCAGGTTGGCTCCGTTGGCGCACGCGATCAGCAGCACCAAGCCGACTGCGCTCAGCAGAATCAGCAGCGGGCGACGCAGATCGCCGATCGCAACGTCCCGCAGTAGGGTGACGTCGAAGCCC
>QHVD01000202.1 GCA_003222235.1 Gemmatimonadota bacterium
GAGGAGCAGCGGTCCCCGGGCGGTGAGGACCACGTTGAGGGGGTCACCGTGCACCAGCCCGATGCCGAGCGCCGAGCGCAGGCGTGTGAGGACCGCGCGCGCTTCGTCGCAAGCGGTACTGAGGAGCGATACGTAGTCGCCGCGGGCCGTGACGTGGGAGGCGTAGAGCGCGACGCGTTCCTCGACCCGGCCGACCGGATCCCAGAGGGAGACGAGTTCCGCGGGCAGCGGCAGCTCATGGAGCCGACGGAGGGTGTGCGCGAGCCACGCCCAGTCGAGATCGCCGCCGATATGGTCGACTAGGGGCCAGAAGGTGACCGGCCCGCGGCCGGTGACGATCGGGCCTGTTCTGACCGCATCGGCCGGAGCCAAGACCGGCAATCCCGCTCGCGCGAGGTGACGGGCGATTCGGAGCTCCGCGTCCAGGCGCTCAGGTGAGTAGCCCGGGCGGCCGATGCGGGCGACGAGCCCGGCAGCGGGCAGCGCGACCACAGCGCAGTGACCCAGCCGGAGGACCCGGGCCTCGCCGGGCACAATCTCCAAGGCCGCGCAGGCCTCGCGCACGGCAGCTGCCGGCCAGGAGCCAGGCGCTGCCCTCCCAGGCGATCTCATGGCCGGAGCATGCGCTTCGACATTTCGAACATGCGGCGCGCCAGGAGGCGCCCGAGCGACGGTGAGGCTCGGTTGAGCCACCACAATACCTTGTACCAGGCGGGCATGATGATGAGCGCATCGTTCCGGGCGACTCGTGTCAGGACTCTGCGTGCGAATCTCGTCGGGTCGATGCGCCGCAACCGCTCGAAGTACGCGCGCTGACGTTCCTCGGAGGCGGGGAGCAGGGCCTTGCCGTACCGGCCGCCTTGCAGGAGCGGCGTCCGAATGACTCCCGGACAGATCACGCTCACCCGGATGCCAGCCGGCGCAGCCTCGATCCGCAGCGAATTCGAGAGTGCGACGCCGGCGTGTTTCGTGGCACCGTAGCTCGCCATGAGCGGTGTCGGTACAAGGCCCTGGACCGATGCGGTGTTGACGATGTGGCCGACCCCCTGTGGGAGCATCACGCGATACGCCGCCGCGACGCCGTTGACGACCCCGCGAAGATTCACGTCGATGATGCGATACCAGTCTTCGATTGTGTGGTCACGGGCCTCACCCAGAATGCCGATCCCCGCGTTGTTGAACATGTAGTCCAGCCGGCCGCATCACCGGACGGTCTCCTGCACCAGGCGACTCACTTCTGCAAAATCTGTCACGTCGAGGTAAGAGGCCGTCGCTCTGGACCCGCGAGCCCGGAGCGCGCCGACCGTGTCCTCGGCCAGCTCAGTCTGCAGGTCGGCGACCACCACCTCGCACCCGCGCTCCGCGAGCGCCTCGGCGAGCGCCTTGCCGATCCCGGACGCTCCCCCGGTGATGATCGCCACCGCGCCTTCGAATGCTCGGACAGCGTCCGGCCGTGTGGTCACCGATGCCTCCGGGGCGGTCTGCCGCTGGTCTCCGAGCGGTAGATGCCCTTCAAGAAGAGATCGGTCGTAGCCTTTCGCATCCGTTCGAGCCCAGCGTCGCTCAGCAGAGGCTCGCCCAGGTACCGGGTGAGAGCTGGCTCGAGCAGAAAGGCCGCGATGTCGATCAAGATGACGTGCAAGGCCGCCCAGTCGAAGTCGAGATCCGACCGGAGCAGCCCTTCTCCCGCCAGCCTCTCCAGCTGCGCGTGGGCGAGCACGAGTAAGTGCTCGAGGAGATCGAGCCCGGGCTTGTCCGCCTCGAGGAGGGATCGACCAATGTAGGCGAAGACATCCGGGTTCGCCCGGATGAACTCCGCGATCCTCGAGCCGAGCTGGAGCGCGATCTCCTGGGGTGGACCGCCGCTGACCGGGGTGCCGAAGGCTTCGAGGGCCCGCCGGATGACGAAGTCATCCACGGCGCTGCGGAGCCTCGCCTTCGAGGGAAAATGGTGCTGGATCAGCCCCGGAGAGACGCGCGCGGCCTTCGCGACGTCACGGATCGAGGTCGCCGCGACCCCGCGCGCCGCGAAGTGCCGCAGTGCCGCGTTTCGGATGCGCGCGGCCCCGGTGAGATCCGAGTCTCGAGTTGCCACGACGGCTGACCGCGTATGCGCTCCCGCAGCGCGCAAGCCGGTCACCCCTGCGTCACCATACAGCCGCCTTGTCTACAATACGATCGTATGGTAGTCAACGGCAACCGACCCGCCCCGGTCGGCGCCCACCCCTCTCGGGAAGGAGGGCCACACGATGTCCAGCTCGGGAACGCGGCAGCTCGACGCCCTCAGTGGCATCGCCTTCGTGATCCTCATGTCGGTCGCCCTCTTCCTGCCCGGCCCTCCCCCCAAGGCCGACGACTCGATCGGCAAGATCACCGCGATGCTGGTCGAACACCGGCGAGCCTTTCTCGTCGGTGGCTACGTCGCTGGGCTCTCGGTCCTTTGCTACCTCTGGTTCGCCGGGAGCGTTTGGCGGCACTTGACGACCAGGACGCGCGACCAGACCGGTCTCGCCATCGCGGCGTGCAGCGGAGGCCTGTTCGCCGTCACCCTCACGCTGCTCGGCATGGCGATGTTCAGCGGCGTCGCGTTCAAGGCGGCGGCGCTTGGCGGTGACCCGGCGTTGGTCCGGGCACTCACGGATGCGGGAAACACGGCGATCGAGACGGCGAAGTTCGGTCTGGCGGCCTTCCTCCTCGCGACGTGCCGCGCCGGTGCGGCAAGCGGCGTACTCCCGCGATGGCTCGTGGGCGCCGGCGTCGCGGCCGCGAGCCTACTGATCGTGAGCGCGGTGGCGCTGTTCATTGATCACGGCCCGTTTCAGTTCGGCGGCCCCGTCGACCTCGGAGGCGGACTGCCCGCCGTCGTCTGGATCGCCGCGTTGAGCCTCGCCATCGCGCGTCGCTCGCGCGACGACGACGTGAGTGAGGCACGACCATGACGACCGACCTCGTCATGCTGACCGCGAGCGCCGTCCTCACCGGCGCGTTGGTGCTTCCGTACGGCCTCGCGATGTGGACGCTCTGGCCCGTGAGGGAGGTCCTGGGGAACCGGGATGCCCCACCGCCCCTGCCACCATGGGCCGAGAGAGCACGGCGGGCACAGCGCAACATGCTCGAGAACTTCCCCCATTTCGCCGCCCTCGTGCTCGTGGCGAACGCCGCCGGACTGGCCAACTACCAAACCGGCCTCGGCGCCACGATGTTCTTCTGGGCGCGCCTGGTGCACGCCGTCGTCTACATCACGGGGATTTGGTGGCTGCGGGCACCTGCGTACTTCACTGGCGTGGCGGGCGAATGCCTGATTCTTCTTCGGCTGTTCTAGTCTCCGGTGGTGGGTTGGCGGGGGCGGCGTCTAGGGGCAGCCTGTTCCAGAAACCCCTGCTGCATCCCTCGCCCCTGACGGCGAATTGGCGTGGCTTCCGCTACCCACTTCGTCGCGCACCAAAACCACTCGATTTCGGCACAGGGAGAAGACGGGGCGGCCCGTCGCCCCGCTCGTCAGTGAGCAACTGTGATGGGGAAGAAGGTCCGGCCCGCTCGCATCTCCTCGGCAAACCAGTCCGCGAAGCCGTTCTTGATGACCCACTCCAGCCGGTCGCTTCGCCACTGTACGCGGTACGGATCGAAGGCCGGCCGGCCTTCCGCCTGGAGTCGCTGCAGGGTCTCGATCACGTCGGCGTTGTCGCGCGCAACCGCCGGCCGCTCCTGCACGCGCTCCATCCAGCGCGTGAGCACGGGGTGCTTCGCGGGGTCGAGCGGGAAGCCGAGGAAGGCCGCCGCCATGAGATGCGGCGCGACGGCGATGTCAGCCAGGGAGAAGTCGCCGCAGAAGAACGGAGCACGGCCGAGGCGCTGCTCCAGTTCATTGTACAGCCGCTCCAAGTCTCGCCTTGCGGTGTCGTGGAGGGCGGCGTGCGATTCACGTCGGCCGAGTTCCACGATGGTGACGGCGTAGGTCGCAGCGTCAAGCTGTGTGTCCGCAAGGTCTTCGAGAAGGCGACACTCGGCGCGGAGGCGTCGATCGCGGGGGTAGATGGGCGGCTCTGGATGACGGTCCTCCAGGTACTCGCAGATGATGGTCGAGTCGTAGAGCGAGAAGTCGCCGTCGACGAGGGCCGGCACCTCGGCCCGTGGGTTCACGTGTACGAAGTCGCTCCGGTTGCAGTCGCCGTGGAGCGCCCGCACGCGCTCGAACGGTAGTCCCTTCTCGTAGAGCGCGATCCGTACCTTCCGGGCGTAGGGGCTGAACACATCGTCGTAGAGCGTGAGCATGTGCGCCGTCCTAGCACTCGGGGGCGGCTGAACCCAGTAGGCCCCGCCAGTGGCTGGGACGCTAGGCAGCCGTCCGCTGGAGGGGCAGCACCAAGGCACGCGGAAGGGTCAGCTTGTCGAAGCCGGGAAGGCCCGTCTCGATTGCCGTCGCGGAGTCGTTGCCCAAGTAGGTGCCCAGCAGCCGATCCCAAGTCGAAAAGATGGTTCCGAAGTTGCTGTCCCGGTCGGGGCCGAGCTTCGTATGATGCCGCCGGTGCAACGCGGGCGTGATGCCGACGCGCCCCAGCGTGCGCTCGAAGCGTAGCGGGAGGTCGATGTCACTATGCTCCAGGAGGTTCGCGACGGTGAAGACCACCTCGAACAGCACCACAGCCTCGGCGGAAGCGCCAACCAACGCCACTGCGGTGAGACGAACGGGAAGGGAGAGGAGGAGTTCACCCGGATGGAAGCGGACCCCCGTGGACGCCGTGAAGGTCGGGTCCGAGTGATGGACCTGGTGGAAGCGCCACAGGAAGGGAATGCGATGGTTGGCCCGATGCCAGCCGTAGGAAACGAGGTCCAGAGCGACGAGAGTGGTGGCGATGGCGAACCACCGTGGCACCGCCACGGCATTCAGCACGCCGAATCTTGCTCCCGCCGCCCAGCGTGCGACCGTGCAGGCGCACGCACCGCACACGAGCCCGATGACGATGAGGTTGGCGAACCAGAGGGTCCCGTTCACTTGCCAGCTACCCCGGAGCCGGGCGTGGGGCCCCAGTCGTTGCAGCAGAACGGCGAGCGCCACGGCAGCGACGAAGCCGGCGCCTCGGAGCAACTGAAACTGCGCTTCGCTCACCGGCGAAGAGTACAGCGGTGGGTATCCGCAACGCCAGTTGGAACCCGGCTCTGCCCAGAGGCTCTGGCTGGGCTATTGACTGACTTGGTCGGTCAGTTATATGAATCAAGCGTCATGGCGCGCACCGTTCCTGACGACCGACTGGCCCGGCTCGTGGAGTGCGCCACCCAGGTGTTCATCGAGCAGGGTTATCGCCGCACGCAGATGGCCGATGTGGCCAAGGCACTCGGCGTCGCCAAGGGGACGCTCTACCTCTACGTGGAGAGCAAGGATGCTCTGGATGCTCTCTTCGATCTGGTCGCCCGCTGCGCGGACGACGAGCGACCGTTCGAGACGCCGCCGCCGCTCCCGATCCGCACGCCGAAGCCGGGCGCGACCCTCAAGTACGTCCGCGAGCGGCTGGCGAAGAACCAGGTGCCAGCGGCGCTCGCCGCCGCGCTCGGCCGGAGTCGCGTGCCTGATCCACGCGCCGAGCTGGAGGGGATCGTGCGCGAACTCTACGACGCGGTAGCCCGCAACCGGCGCGGGATCAAGCTCCTTGATCGCTCCGCACGCGATCACCCGGAACTGGCCGCCCTGTGGTTCGAGGGCGCACGAGGCGGACTGATGGCGCTGCTCGGCCAGTACCTCGAAGCCCGGAGCCGGCGGAAGCTGCTGCGGCCGCTCCCGCACCCTGCCGTCGCCGCACGACTCCTCATCGAAACGGTCGTGTTTTGGGCGGTCCACCGTCATTGGGACCCACACCCCCAGCCGGTGGACGACTGCGTCGCCAAGGAAACCGTGGTGCGCTTCATCGTGAGCGCGCTTGCAAAGGAGTGAGGCGATGCAGGCCACCCGAAGACCCGACATCGATTGGCTGCGCGTGTTGGCCGTCTACCTCTATCTCGTCGCGGGGTTTCTCCTCGCCTGCCATCCGATGCTGGAGCGCCTCGTGCAGCGCGAATGGAAGCGCAGTCTCGCCGTTGGCCTCGGCGCGACGGCCGTCCTTCTGCTCGCGCTTCTCGGCATCGCCGCCTCGCCTGCCGTCCTCCTGATCGGGTCTGCCGTGGCGGGCTGGTGTTTCGTGGTGGCGCTCGTCGGGCTCGCGCATCAGTTCCTCACCACGTCCGGCCCCGCCCTGCGCTACCTGAGCGAGTCCGCGTTCCCCGTCTACGTCCTGCACCAGGCCGCTATCGTTCTCCCCGGGTACTTCCTGATCCGCCTGCCCCTGGGGATCGGGACGAAGTTCGTGCTCCTGCTGATTCTCTCCGTGAGCCTGACCCTCGCGGTCTACCGGTGGCTCGTGCAGCCCTTCACCCTCCCTCGCTTCCTCTTGGGCATGAAGCCGAACGCATGTCCGCTGCGCCGGCGCGGCGCACTCTCGGCGTCCGCTGCAGCGGTCCTACTGGCGGCTGTTGGCCTTGCGCTCCCCGCACGGAGCGCTGCGGCGACGCCGGTCGGCCTCTGGTACGCGGAGGGCGGCGCCGCGCAGGTTGCCATCGAGGCGTGCGGCAACGAGTTGTGCGGGCGTGTCGTCTGGCTCCGCTCCCCCTTTGACGAAGAGGGCTGCGACCTCCGCGACCGCCACAACCCCGATCCGACCCTGCGCAGCCGGCGAGTCATGGGCCTGGAGGTTCTTCAGGGGCTGAAACCCCTACCCAACGGTAGCTGGGTGAGCGGGAGCATCTACGACCCAACCACAGGGAATACCTACGCCTGCCATCTGACGCTCGACGGCGACGACCGGCTCCGGCTGCGCGGCTACCTCGGCATCCCGCTCCTCGGACGGACAACGACGTGGACGCGCGTCGGCGCCGGGAACCGGATGTGTCGCGAGGACGATCGATGAAGCTGCGATACCTTCTTCCGCTCGCGGGCTTCGTGGTGCCGACCGTGGGGATCGGCTATGGCATCGTCATCCCACGAAGCTGCATCGCAGGCGTGAACGACCTCACCATCGGGTTCGCGGCGAGCATCGTGGGAGCATGCGCGACCTACATTTTCGGTCTGCGCGCTGCGCTGCGTGATCAGCAGCGGTAGGCCCTGAATGCGCTTCCTCGCTTGCCGGCGCGTCCTCCCAGATCGCGTGGGGCGAGCGGCACCTTGTCAAGTTGCTCCCTATCGCGGGTCGCCATACAGCCGCCCGAGCACCCGCGGCGGCACGCCGAGACGGTAGAGCAGCGGGAAGAGCCGCATCAAGACGGCCGAGCGGATCGGCCGGGAAAGAAACCTGCGTCCTGACACCCGCACCGCCGCCGGCGCCGTCGCGATCCGGCCGACGCGCCGGAGGCGGCGCGACAGCTCGAAATCCTCCATCAGCTGCTGGTCGGGAAAGCCGCCGACCCGATCGAACGCGTCCCGCCGGACGAAGAGCGCCTGGTCGCCGTACGGAAGGCGGGTGTACCGGGAGCGAAGATCGGCCAGGTGGAGAAGCGGTGCAGCCCACGAGCGACCGGCGTCTGCCACCGTCCAGGTACGAAAGGCACCCGCCACGACCGCCGGGTCGGCGAGCATGCGCCCCACCCACGTCGCGGCGTCCGGCGGGAGCGCGACGTCGGCGTGGAGGAAGAGGAACACGTTTCCCGACGCGACGCGCGCTCCCGCGTTCATCTGCGAGCCGCGTCCGCGCGCCGCGGAGACGAGCCGCACGCCCGAGAAGCCCCGGGTGATCTCCGCGGTGCGATCGCCACTCCCCCCGTCGACCACGACCACCTCGGCGACGCCGGCCATCCGTCCGAGCTCCTCGAGGCGCTGCCCGATCCGCTGC